>RQOI01000092.1 GCA_003854995.1 Candidatus Zhuqueibacterota bacterium | reverse complement strand
GTGCCTTTCATCGGCCTGGTGCTCAAACACAAGATCAGCCTGGGCAACTGGATCGGGGCGGTGCTCGCCGCCATCGGCCTCTATTTTCTCACCATCACAGATTCTCTGACCCTTGAAAAGGGTGACCTGTACGTTCTGCTCAGTGCCTTTTTCTGGGCAGGTCACCTGCACATCATTGGCTGGCTGTCGCCGAAAATTGACTCGAGCCGCATCGCGATGACGCAGTTTGCCATCGTGTCCGTTCTCAGCTTTATCGCGGCTGGGGCGATTGAGACATTTTCGCTGCAGGACATTTTGCTCGCCGCCATTCCCATCCTGTACGGCGGTCTCTTGTCGGTCGGCGTCGCCTATACGCTGCAGGTCGTCGCGCAGAGAGAGGCGCCGGCGACGCACGCCGCCATCATTCTGAGCCTGGAGGCAGTATTTGCGGTTCTGGGCGGTTGGTTGATCCTATCCGAGAGGCTATCGTGGCGGAGTCTGTTCGGTTGTGCGCTCATGCTGGCGGGCATGTTGATGTCACAATTAGGGGGACTCTGGCATGAACGAAAGATCTAGAGTGAGGCGTCACTCCTCGATATAACCGTGGTACAATCCCATGTAATAGGCCAGGGTGAACACGGCGCCATCCGCCAGGGTATGGCCGTCGCCGCCGGTTATGAGCGCAAAGGGATCATGGCTCCAGTGGGTGAAAAATCTTTCATCAACGGGAATGACCGTGCCGTTGGCGCGCAGGCCGCGATTCTCATAACTGCCTTCATCAAAGTGACGCTGCCGTTCATCAATTCTGATGATGTCGATGCGATGGCTGTTGTCGTGCGCCCAATCGATTCGATCCAGCGGAAATCGTTGCAGTGTTTCGATGGCGTCGGCTAACCAGGGCCCGCTGGGTTCGAGGGAGTATGTCCCCCAGGCATCGGTGAAGCTCTTGCCGCTGCACGAGGCGGCGTAGACAAAGTTGAAGAACGGATTCATCTCAGCCAATTCCAGCCGTCCGTAGGTCCAGCACGCGAGGGCGATGCGCTCCTTCCAATCCTGATGCGGCGCATGTTTGATGAAATTGTAGAGCATCATCATGGCCATCTCGTCGTCGGATTGGTTGCCCGTGCCGATGCCGCGCTGCGTCTTGGGCAGCTGCGCGTTTTGCAGATAGCCGTGATTCTCGACCAGGTATTCGGCGTACTTTAGATATTTTGCATCATCCGTGATATGCGCCGTCGTCAGCAGGTAGGCCAGCACGCTCAGCGAATTCAGATTGCGATCAAAGGCCCAATTCCTGTCATGATTCAGCTCGTACGGATTGAAGCGTGCCCAGCGCGTCGGTTTGCCATCGTGATCGACGAGGTGAAAGTTGTGTTCGATCAGGTGATCCATCAACATGGCGACGTGATGGCGGACGCGAGTTTTTTCGGCTTTAGTCTCAGCGACGAGATCGTAATAGAGACCATAGAAGAAAAAATGGCCGTCGAGTTCATCGGAGCTGGTGTCGGTCTTCCAGTACCATTTGCCATCTTCGCTCACCGGCCAGCGCGGATCAATAGTCTTCCAGAGGGTGTCATACTCGGTCTTTCTCGTTATGTCGCGGGCCATGCGATCGTCATTCGGATTCGGGCCGTCAATCGGCAGGATAGTGCGGGCGACAAATCCCATCGGCGCCGGATGGCTGCCGCCCTGCGTGACTTTGCCCAAAAACTCTAACGCGGCAAACGCCTTGTCGGCGCGCGCTTTGGCTTGCGGATCTTTTGTCGCCGCCCAGGCAAAACACTCGCCGGCGCCGTACATGCTCGTCCAGAGTCCGTCGTTGTCGCTGTCGTGTTGTCGGAATTCGCTCAGATCACCCGGCTGCGGCAGATGGACGTCCAGCACATATTCGTAGGGTGTACGGCGATGATAGCGGTCTATTTCATCCTCGTACCACTGTGCTTTTTCAGCCAATGTCATCTGAACGCGTTCGATCAGGCTGATGCCCTTGCCGGTGGCAAAAAAGGCATCGCCACGCTGATTGATCGAGATATCGACGACATAGTCATCCGGCAGCCAGCGCAAGCCCTGGCGATAAGCCCATCGTTCGCCGTCAAAACGGATGGCGCCCCTGTCCGTGCCGAACCAGACGGCGCTGTCCTTGCCGGCTGCGATGCAGGTGAAACCGTTGTAGGGGAGCCCCTCGCTGCCCGTGTACAGACGCCAGCGTACGCCGTCGAAACAGCCGACACCCTGCGAGCTGGCGAACCACGCTTTGCCGGCGGCATCAAATGTCACGCCGCGCACATTGGTCGGCGCCCAGCTTTTCTCGCCGCTCACGGGATAAATGGGCGCCATGGATTTCTGGCCCGCATAATATTTGTACAGACCCACGTCAGCGGCAATCCAGATGCTGCCGTCCGGCGACGGCGTCAGATCGTTGATAGTGACGTGGGGTTGCAGGATCCGTTTGAATCTGATCTTGCTCGCAGTTGGATCAAACTGGTAAATGGCGCCGTCTGCGCTGATATACTGGGGGGCGTGCAGTCGGGCGTTGAATTTTTGCCCTTTCAGCTCGATCGTTGCGATGACGTCATGATTTTGCAGGATGGCCAGATATTTTTTCTTGTCTCTTTCGAACACCATGGACACGCGGCCACGCGAGTTCGCCAGCTGCTCTATTTTGGCATCTGCTGAAAAGGGCTCCTGGCGCCAGTCCTCTTCAGTTCGATAGAACAGTCCGGAATCTGTGCCGGCGTACGTCAAACCGTCCTGCAGCACTAACACTGCCCTGACAGCGGACGGCAGGCCGTCATTTATGGATAGATCCCGTTTGTCCTGCAGGAAGAACAGAGGATCGGCGGCACTGATTATTGCGATGAATAGCGAGCAGAGAAAGAGAATGTACTTCATGAGGATCCCGGGATTTAATTTCGAATTTGTAAACAATTATATACAAAAATTTATTCAATGATTCAATATAAAAATGGTCATGTTTATTGCCTGCTGCTATTTCGACGGCGCCTGGCAACAAAGTCCCTGCAGTTTTTGCAGAACCAGCTGCGGTGCAATCTGCAAGTTGCCTTGATAGGGCGTCCTGATGCCGTCCTCAATATAGTCGGCTTTATCGCCGAGCGGCGCCCAGCGTCCCGGGTGGATGGGGCGGCGTGAGGAAAAGAGACCGATGGCGTGAATGCCCAACGCAGCGGCCAGGTGCAGGGGGCCAGTGCTGGCGGCGAGCAAGCCGTCCGCTGCCGCGATGAAACTGATCAATTCCTCGAGCGTCAATTTGCCGGTCATGTCGTGCAGCAATGGATCCTGCAGCAATTCTGCCAGCCGTTTGCCATCGCTCGCAGAACCGGTGATGAACAGGGCAAATCGATCGCGCGGCAGCCCCTCGATGAGTGCGGCAAAGTTGCGGATGCCCCACTCCAGGGCGCTGCCTCCGGACGTCGGGTGCAGGATGAGATTGAATCTGTCTTTCGCCAGCATGGCTGCCAGATCTTGCCGCAGCGGCTTGAGAACGGTGAGACCGTACAGCTTTGCTATTTCGTCGTGCGAGAACAACGTCGGCGCCTCGAGAGGTCGCAACAGCTGCAGATTCAGCTGTGCTTCGTGCAGCGATGATTTTCTTCTCGACAGACGGATGAGCCTGTTGCAGGCGCCCCAGTGGAAGAGCCGGTTTGTGGTGCCCACCCGGAGCGGGATGTGGCTGCGTTTCGCCGCGCGCGCAATGTCCTGTCGCGGCAAGACGTGCAGAATCACATCAGCGGCTGTTCTGCGCAGGAATGCCGCCTGTTCATCTGCGGAGGCGTTCTGCACGGCGTCCCAGTTGTAGAACTCTGCGACATGC
>RQOI01000091.1 GCA_003854995.1 Candidatus Zhuqueibacterota bacterium | reverse complement strand
CTTGCATATTTGCGGCTCTTTCACTAGTTTTCATTGAGCTCAAGATGAGGGCATGCCGAATGGATCGTAAGACAGTGCTGAAAAATCTGGCTGCGGGCTTTTTGCCGCTCGTCGTTTTCATCATCGCGGATGAACTCTTTGACCTGGCAATCAGTCTGGCCATCGCTCTGGCTGTCAGCCTCCTCTATCTCCTGGTCACTTTTCTACGCGAAAGACGTCTGGACAAATTCGCTCTACTGGATGTCGCACTCATTTTATTGCTCGGCGGCGTCTCGCTGCTCTTCAGCTCGCCGGTATTCATTCTCGTCAAACCAGCGATCGTCGAATTGCTCTTTGTCATCCTGATCGGTGTGACGGTCTTTACGAAAAATCCTCTGCTCATCCAGATGTCCCGGCGTTATATGAAGGGCATGGAGCTCGGCGACCAGCAGGTTTATATGATGCGGCGGATGCTGCGTGGCATGTTCTGGTTGATGCTCGCGCATGTCCTGTTGATCGTCGCGGCCGCGATTTATGTCGGCGAGCCAGCGACGAGCGGCTATCGCGAACGCAAGGAACTGTGGGCATTTGTGAGCGGCGGGCTGCTCTATCTGCTGCTGGGCGCTGTTGTCCTCTGGCAATTTGTCAAGGGAAAAAAAAGTCAGCGCGCGTTCATGCGACAGTATAAAGACGATGAGTGGTTTGATATTGTCACGCCGCAGGGGAAAGTGGTGGGCAGAGCGCCGCGCAGCTTGTGCCACGGCAATCCGAACCTGTTGCATTCGGTGGTGCATGTGCATGTCTTCAATTCGAACGGGGAGCTCTGGCTGCAGCAGAGAGCGGCGACCAAGGAAATCGAGCCCGGCAAATGGGACACCTCTGTCGGCGGCCACGTGGCGAGCGGTGAAAAGATCAGCGCTGCGTTGCTGCGGGAAGTCAAGGAAGAGCTGGGCATCGACATGATGCCGAATGAGCCGCTCTACAATTATGTCATGAAAAACGACATTGAAAGCGAACTGGTCTATACCTTTCGCGGCATCCATAATGGACCCTTCAAATGGCCGCGGGAAGAGATACAGGCGGGAAAATTTTGGCCGATCAGGGAGATTCGCCGGAATCTGGGCAAGGGGATTTTCACGCCAAATTTTGAACAGGAATTTGGCTTGCTGCAAAAGCTGCACATCGTTTGAGCGGACTGATAAGAGTGCTCATGCTCTGGAT
>RQOI01000582.1 GCA_003854995.1 Candidatus Zhuqueibacterota bacterium | reverse complement strand
CCGGGCAATTCCTGAATGCGAATGTTGCGGAAATCGATGACGCCGCCCTCTGATTCCAGACAGATATATCCTTTGCGCGGATTGGTATGAAAGGCGCGGGTGACGATCTCGCCATTGACGGCGAGCGTCAGCGTGCCGTTCCAACTCTCGACGCGATAATGGTTCCATTCGCCCGTCGGTCTGGCGCGACGCGCCTGCGGCAGCGAACGCATCCAGCCTGCCGGATGCAGCGGCCACGGCGCCATGGTTGCACCCTGAATGCCGAACATGTCCCCATGACTGGTATAGTTGTCGGTGTCGCGGTCGGTCAGAATCTGAATTTCAATGCTTTTTGTGAAGGGCTGGCCAATGACCGGCAATGGCCCGGAATGGATGAAGAGCCCGGAATTGCCCTCTTGCACCAGATGGCGATACTCCAGCTCAAGGATGAAATTCTCGTACATAGCCTCGGTCCGCAGCACGCCGGTGGGCACACCTGTGCAGTGAATGAGGCCGTCCCGCACGCTCCATGTCTCGGGCGCGCAATTCACGTTCACCCAACCGACAAGATCGACGCCATTGAAGAGAGGGATGAATTCGTCCTGCGCAAGCAGGGAAAGAGATGAAAAGAGGGCTGCGAAAATTATAAAGTGCGTCTTCATATGAACTCCTGTCTAATAATTTCTATGCCGTCAAAGGTGAATGGCTAAAGCTGACAGTTGTCAGCCCTCCCTCATGCGGCGAGTTTGTCGCTGCGCTGCCAATGCCGTTCAATTTCCTCCAAAGTCCTGCCTTTCGTCTCCGGCAAACCGAATCGGACGACCAGCAAGAGCGCGAGACAAAAGAGTGCATACAGCCAGAACGAAAAACCGTGATGAAACTTGGCCACCAGCCATTCATTCTCGTCCAGCATGGGAAAAGTCTGTGAGACCAGCCAATTGGCAGCCCACAGCAGAATGGTGCAGATCGACATGGCGCGGCCGCGAACGCTGGTCGGGAAAATCTCCGCGAGAATCACCCAGGTGACTGGCCCGACAGACAGGGCAAAGCTGGCAATATAGCTGAGAACGAAAATGAGCACCCAGGCGGCGGTGATCCGGAAATACATGGCCAGTCCAAAGACGAATAAGGAAAAGCCCATTCCGGTCGCACCGATGAGCATAAGCGGCTTGCGGCCGACCCTGTCGACACTGGCCATGGCGACGATCGTGAATCCGAGATTGAACACGCCGATGACGACCGTCTGCAGCAAGGCGCTGTCTGAGCTGGCGCCCAGGCCTTTGAAAATTTCCGGCGCATAATAGATGATCACATTGATGCCGGTCACCTGCTGCAAAATGGCCAGGCCTATGCCAACAAACAAGATCCTCTTCAATCCAGGATGAAACAGCGTCAATAAAGAACCGCTCTCCTGCGCCATGGTCCGAATATCCTCGACCTGCCGCCGCGCATGCTCCGCCCCACCAATCGCGGCCAGGATCCTTTGTCCCGCATCGATGCGACCCTGTTTGATGAGCCAGCGGGGGCTTTCGGGGACAAAAAACAACAGCGCGAAAAAGAGCAGCGCCGGCAGCGTCTCCGAGCCCAGCATCCAGCGCCAGCCTGTGGAGATGTTCCACTGCTCACTGCCAAAGCCGGCAACGATATAGTTGACAAAGTAGACGACCAACATGCCGAACACGATGGCGAACTGGTTCCAGGAGACAAGCCGGCCACGCATATCCGGCGGCGAGATTTCCGCAATGAACAGCGGGGACACCATGGATGCCGCGCCGACGCCAAATCCGCCGATCATGCGAAAAATGACGAACTGGGCGAACGTCGCCGGCAGGGCTGAGCCAATGGCCGAAATCGTGAACAGGACGGCTGCAAAAATGAGCACTTTTTTGCGGCCTAGAAAATCGCTCATGATGCCGGCGCCCGCCACGCCCAGGATGCAACCGACGAGAGCATTGGACACCGCCCAGCCGGTTTGGGCGGCGTTCAAGGCGAAATGGTGGCGCAGGTAACCGATGGCCCCAGCGATGACCGCGGTGTCATAGCCAAACAGCAGCCCGCCCAGCGCGGCGACGATCGCGGCAAAATAGACGTAGCGTCTGTTCAATGGTGCTTCTCCCCAAAACGCACTTGCTGCAACAAATCATACAAGGATCACACCCAATTCTCGACTTTAAGGTCAAGGACTCTGGCGAATTCACTGATGTTATTTGATACAAGGATCAGGTTCTCGGCGCGCGCATGCGCAGCGATTAAAGTATCGTAGGGACCTATTGGATGACCTTTCAACTCTAATCTGGAGCGTATATCGCCGAAAACCAGCGCCGCTTTTGCATCAAACGGAAGAATAGAGAGAGGCGCCAGAAATTGCAGGAGCGCCAATTTATTGCGTTCCGGATATTTGCTTTTTGCCACACCGTATTCCAATTCGCCAACGGTGATCGCTGAGACACAAACCTCTGTTATTTTATGCGATGTCAATCTCGCAAGAACCTGGGGCGGTTTTTTCTTGATCAAATAAATGCATATGTTGGTGTCGAGCATGTATTTCATAGTACATCACGCATCTGTTCGTCCGGTTGCACTCGTTCAATCATGAAATCGTCAGAAAAAGCATGCAGGCTTTTCAACAAGGAAGACCAGGAGCCCTTACGGGGAAGCAAAATGATGATATCATCGAGCTTTTTGATATAAACATCCGTATCATCGAAGCGAAAATCACGCGGTAACCGCACAGCCTGACTATTGCCGCTTTTGAATATCTTTGCTGTCTGCATGTAGAATCTCCTCAAATGTATATACAAAGATATATACTTTCACATCATTTTGCAAACAAATTATAGACACCAAGATTGATTTTATTATGGTCAGACACAGTGCAAAAGATAGCTTTAAAAACTTTGTTATTCTGCTGACTCATTTTTAAGCGTTTGTTTCTTTGTGTCTTAGGGTCTT
>RQOI01000581.1 GCA_003854995.1 Candidatus Zhuqueibacterota bacterium | reverse complement strand
CTGGAAGACGCTGAGATCGTCGAATAACCTGAGATCGTTGAACAACTTGGCGCAGCCTTTGGCCTCAACCAAAACGTTCAAGGCATCGCATCCATCACGCAAAGCGTAAGATTGAAACCGCCGAGATCACCGAGAAGCGCCGAGAAAAAAAAGAACCTGTGGCCCTGCTCTGCGATTCTCGGTGCCCTCTGCGGTTCTATTCTTTATTCTTTGCGCTTAAAGTTTAAAAAATATGATTCGAATTATCATTCAAAGAAAGTAAAGTGCAAATGACGGCAACGATACTCAAAACTTTAACATTCATAGCTTGTTGTGCTCCGGTTTGGCAGGGCATAACGGAGAATAATGATCCTCTCCTGTTCCCCGTGGATGACTATACGGTCGAAACGAGGACGGTGAGAACCGCTGCGGGCGAGAAACAAGTGACTTTGCATTCCTATCGCCATATCCCCTATGTCGCCAAGCCCATCGACAGGGATTATCAGAGTCTGGACGTCACTGTCCCCGTTGCGATCGATGGCATCGCCGTCGATGCTGTCGACGCGCCCATTCTCTTCAACATTGGCGTCGGCGGCTATCTGTCGGTGAAGAATACGGCCAGAGAAAGGGATGACGGCAGGGGCACTCCTCCATCCGGTCGTGCTTCTGGTCGTGGTCCCGGTAATCCTGGCACTATGAGCAGTAAACCGGATCTGGCGCTGGCGGCCGGTTACGTGGTCGTCTCGCCCGGCTGTCGCGGCCGCGATAATCGGGCCGCTGACGGCGCCTACTATGGCAAAGCGCCGGCCGCCATCGTCGATTTAAAGGCGGCCGTCCGTTATCTGCGCCACAACCGCGGCGTCATGTCCGGCAATACCGACTGGATCGTCTCGACCGGTTGCAGCGCCGGCGGCGCCCTCTCGGCGCTTCTGGGCGCCTCGGGCAACAGTCCTCTGTATGGCAAATACTTGCAGGAGATCGGCGCGGCCGATGAGGACGATGCCATCTACGCCAGCGCCTGCTACAGTCCCATCACTGACCTGGAGCACTCGGATATGTCTTATGAATGGATGTACGGGAGCGTGCCGACGCGATCCGGACTGGTGGATCAGGAGCTGTCAAGACAGCTGCGGGCCGCTTACGCCGAGTATCAGGAATCCTTGCAGCTTGCGGGCAGGAACGGGTTCGGCATCCTCAGGGCGGACAACTTTGATGCGTACCTTTTGCAGTTTTATCTCATCCCGTCCGCAAACAAATATCTCAATGCCTTGGCGGATGAAGAGCGTGAAAAATATCT
>RQOI01000580.1 GCA_003854995.1 Candidatus Zhuqueibacterota bacterium | reverse complement strand
GGCTGCCGATCCCGCGATATGGGATCATGTGCAAAAGTCGCTGCAGCGCGGTGCGCGAATCATTTTGACGGCCGGATTCCTCAATCGTGCGCCGCAAGGCCGCGAATTCTGCCAACTGACCGGCATCAAACGGCCGGTCAAGACAGCGCCGATGCGGGCGAATGAGATCATCGTCAATGCGGACATCCTGACGCTCGAGCGTCCGCTCGATCTTGAATCGCCTCTCGTGTTGACCGACGCCGACATTCTGTTGTCGGCAAGGGTTGGTCCTTTGAATGTGCCCTTTTTGACGCGCAGCAAAAATGGCGCTGTCTATGTCCTGAACACGCACACTTTTTCGCCAGCCGATTTCGATGCCGTCGGCGAGGTGCTGTTGTGTCCCAGGCAGCTCGGCTTGCTGGATCTGCCACTATCCTGGGCAGATGAAGTGAGAGCTGCTTTCAATTCTCGTCTGGATATTGAGCTGAGCGCGCCGCCGCGGGTGACACTGCAGCCGCTGGGCGAAGCCGGTTGGATGATTCACAATTATAACACCAAAGAGGTGCCCATCGAAATCAAAGCTGATGTGGACGCCATCGTGGATGGATTCACGGGCGAGCGGATACAAGCAGGCGATCAAGTGATCGTCCTGACCCTGCCGGCGCGATCAAGGGAATGGCTGGTGAAAGAATAGCGATCTTGGTTTCTGGCAAGATGATCCACTGCATGGAAAGAACAATCTTTACACGAATAAAAAAGAGCGCCGTTCAATCAGGTTTTCTTTTTTGGCAAGCACAGCCGTTTAAAAAAAGATTGGAAACTTTGGAATGCATCAGACAAGAATTCATAAGCTGGAAATATGCTCATAAGCCAAGATTTCAAAGAGTTTTTACAATCATTAAACGAAAAAAGTACGATATCTCGTTCGGAGGAAGATGAACAATGGACAAATTCAAATGCCCGGCATGCAGCGCACCGCTATCAAAAGACAGTCTGACATGCAGCACCTGCAATGCTCATATTGATTGGAAAAACGGCCAACCCTCGCTCTCTCCAGTGGGATCCGCCCTTAAACACGTCGCAATTGTCACGTTGATAGCGATTTGTGCAGCTTTGCTCGTTTTAACGGCGCTTGTGATTTGGTTAGTTAAGACATGATGCACAACGCCTCACACAAAGACACAACTAAACATAGAGATATTAGCCGGTTTTATGGAATCATTATTTCAATGTTTTACGAGGACCATCATCCACCTCATTTTCATGCACGCTACGCGAGCGAGAAGGCCACGATTAAAATTGACGATTTTACATTATTAAGCGGAAATCTCCCTCCACGTGCATTGGGATTGGTTATAGAATGGGCAGCACTACATAGAGAAGAATTATTGACAAACTGGGAGTTGGCAGCGGAACATCAAATCCTAAACAAAATAGATCCATTAAATTAGAAGAAGGTTTGTCTAGCATGTACCAGGACATTATTGAAGCTCACTATCTTTACGATTATAAAATCAAGCTGTTCTTTGAAAATGGCAAGTCGGGAGTTGTTGATTTTAGGAAATTTATTGAAAAAGGAGGGGTTTTTTGCAAGCTTGCGGATTATGATGTTTTTAAAAGATTCGGGATAAATAGGGAAACGGGTGTGATAACATGGGAAGATGATATCGATATCGCGCCCGAAACCCTCTATTCTGAAGCGACCGGGGAACCACTTCCAAGTTGGATTGAAAAAGAAAGCGTGTTGTCATCGTAGTGCATATTTGGTGCTTTTTTCGCAGATGGCTCGGAGTAGTCGCAGTCGTTCCTGCGGCCGCCCTCCAGGTTTGCAAAGACCGTTGCGTGTTACCTGGGTGATGCTGCTTGTCAATTCCCCGCTAAAACACCATAGTGCAGCATAGCTGCAAGTCAAAAGTGAAACGTGAAAAGTGAGATGTTTTATCGCC
>RQOI01000579.1 GCA_003854995.1 Candidatus Zhuqueibacterota bacterium | reverse complement strand
GTCACGCTCAAACGCATCGGCATCGGCGACCTCGACGGCGATGGCGCGTACGATTTTGTCCTGCAACACCCTGATTTCAATGTCGATCCCTACTATCGCCCCGGATATTGGAAACGCAGTCCCGAGACCTATAAACTGGACGCCTATTCGTCAAAAGGGGCCTTTTTGTGGTCGTATGACATGGGCTGGGCCATCGAGACCGGCACCTGGTATTCGCCCTATATGGTCTACGATATCGACCAGGACGGGGTGGCCGAGGTGTACGCCAAAGCGGGCGACGGCGATCCGCGCGAATTGGATGGCCACGTCCTGTGCGGCCCCGAATACCTGGTGAAACTCGATGGGCTGACCGGGGCATTACTGAAGAAACAGGAGTGGATTTCGAGAGAGGGTTTCGAATCCTACAACTATTGGAGCCGCAATTTCCTCACCGTCGCTTATCTGGACGGCCTGAATCCATCGCTGATCATGCAGCGGGGGACCTATACGCTCATCAAGACGGTTGCATTGGATAAAAACCTCGACGCCATCTGGACATGGGCGAGCGCCGGTGAATATGAAAGCTATAAAGGCCAGGGCATGCACGGCATCTTGACCGGCGATATCGACCTGGACGGCAAAGACGAGCTGGTCATCGGCACGGCTGCTCTGGACGATGATGGCGTGCCGCTGTGGCGCACCGGCCTGGGACACAACGACGCGGGCTACATCGCCGATATCGACCCGGAGCGGCCGGGGTATGAAATTTTCTACGGCATCGAGTCGCGCTCGCCGCGCAACGGCGTCTGTCTGGTGGATGCGAAAAGCGGCGACATCATCTGGGGATATGACGGCAGCACCTATCACGTTCACAGTCAGGGCATGATCGGCGACCTGACAGATGAGCATCCCGGCATGGAATGCTATGCGGGTGAAGCCAAGGGCGGTGATAAATTCTTTTTATACAATGCAAAAGGCGAACGGCTGTCGGATCAAAACCTCTGGGGATTGGCGCCACGGGCTATCTGGTGGGACGCGGATGAGCAGAAGGAAATCTGCCATCAGAACAAGATCATCGAGTATAACGGCGAGGAAAAGCTGGAGATCGAGGGCAAGATCATCATCGTCGCCGATCTCATCGGCGACTGGCGGGAAGAGATCGTCACCAGCCTGCCGGGCGAGCTACGCATCTATTCCACCAACATCCTCTCTGATGTCAAAAAAGTCTG
The DNA here is from genome assembly GCA_003854995.1 of Candidatus Zhuqueibacterota bacterium. Taxonomy (GTDB): domain Bacteria; phylum Zhuqueibacterota; class Zhuqueibacteria; order Residuimicrobiales; family Krinioviventaceae; genus Kriniovivens. The sequence continues at coordinate 333 of RQOI01000579.1, read as the reverse complement.
TCTGATGCAAAACCATCTCTACCGCATGGCCGTCGCCGATGCGTCCATGGGCTATTATAACGCACCGCAGGTGGGATTTAAGTAGATATCAGCAGGGCTCGTCGGCCATTCCTTCGCACATCATTGCGGCGAAAAATGAATTTTCGCATACAGATCGGCATCGGCGTGCAGAAATGAGCCGATCTGCGCCAGCCAGTAGACGATCACGCTGCTCAAGGCGTTTTGTATCTGCGTATCGCCCCACGTGCTGGAGGTGTTGCGCTCTTCCCAATCCACATTGATATAGGTGAAGGCTTTGACGACGTCGTTGCGACAGAGCTCGAACACCTCTTC
>RQOI01000578.1 GCA_003854995.1 Candidatus Zhuqueibacterota bacterium | reverse complement strand
ATAAAATTAATCTTGGAGTCTTTGTGTCTTGTGTGAGTGAATTTTCCAGGCTATAAAAAAACCGGAAATTGTCGATAATATACCGAAACAACTTGCTTATCTTATCAGCGCCATTTTTCGGACAATTTTGCCCGAAGCTGTGACCAATTCATACAGATAAACGCCGCTGCTGACAGGCGAACCGTTTTCATCCGTGGCGAGCCATTCGGAACGATAGCGGCCGCTCTTCTGCTCGCCGTTCACCAAAACCGCAGTCTCGCGTCCCATGATATCCACGACGCGCAATGTCACATGTTCGGTTTTTGGCACTTCATACTGGATGACCGTCCTGGGATTGAACGGATTGGGGAAATTGGGATAGAGTCGATAGTCTTTTATCATATCGCTGCTTTGATCGCCCGTAACGCCGGCGTTTGCATCCTGACTGAGCGTGACAATTACTCCAGAATATCGTGGCATTGTAAAATGAACTCGCCCGTTGTCGATTGATGCATGGCCCTTTTCCACATGCAGATTATGCGGATTTGTCAATGTATTTGCAGCGGCGAGAGAACCCGGTGCAATTTGCTCTACTATTGCCGCCCGGAGTTGAAAAGAGCCGTCAATTTGCACCTGCACAGGAACCTCCGTCGCCGCGGTGTTGATGGCTTTGAAATAAATCTCTTGACCATCCTCGCTTCCGACTATCGAGACGTTGAGGTTGGTGTGACCGCCGGTCGTGGCGAGGAAATTCGGCGCGTAATGGTCGCGCCAGAATTTCATCATCACATAATTGGCGGCCGGAAACCAGCTGGAATTATTGAAATTTACCAGCGCATTATTCCAGTCATTGGCGCTGGAATGACGCAAAAAGAGCGCGGGCCCAGCGATGTGCATGTATTCTCCCTGACGTTCGAACATGGTCAACATACCCCCGGCGTACAGGCCGTTGCGCCAGTCAAGCCCGGACCAGACATTCCATTCCGACATGTAAATTTTAATATCCGGATTTGCAGACGATGCGATCACGCCCGCCAGCTCTCTGGTATAATTCTCATAATTGATCACGCCACTCCGGTAATTCTCGATATTTTCATAATGATGCGGACTGATATAGTCGATGAGATCGGCGCACTGACTTATGACTGTTCTGTTCCAGTTTTGATCAAAACTGCCGCTGCCGCAGGCGATGATGATGATGGAGGGATCGATCGCTTTTAAAGCAGGCACAAACGCTTTCAGAAAATTGACATAGACAGCGGCGCTTCTGGTTAGAAAAATCTCATTGCCCATTTCCCAGTATTTCACGTTGTACGGTTCGGGATGGCCGTTGGCAGCGCGGACGGCGCCCCAGGTGGAGGTCGCCGGACCATTGCAGTACTCAAGCCACTGTACGGCTTCCTCGATGAATTCGGTCTGTGGAGACGCAGAATAGCGATGACCGGTATTGATGACCATGATCGGTTCAGCGTTCAGCCGGCGGCATAATGTCATGAATTCGTCCGTGCCAAAAGAGTTGACATCCTGATCATTCCAGGCCTCGACGGGATAAACGCCCCGTTCGTGCTGCGGACCGATCCCGTCTTCCCAACGATAGAGTTCGGCGAAATAGCCTCCCGGCCAGCGTATACAAGGCGGCCGCAGCGCTTCAACCGCCTGGAATAAATCGGGACGAAAGCCGTCATTGTCCATGGCGTCCTTTCCCATCATGCTGACCTGGTCGAGAAAAACCACTCCGGTATCCTTCAACGTTATGCGCAGCGTCCCATTGGTTGTTTGCACGGTCGGCGCCAATTCAAATGGATACTCCTGCCAGTCGACTCCTGGAACAGGCAGCTCTTGTTCGGCCAGTGTCTGGGCATCTTGCATGAGTTGAACTGAAAGATTCCCTGATGTCGTTCCCTTGGCCCAGAAGGAGCCGCGATAGGGTTGGGCTTTTATGTTTAAACTGCCTTGCTGTATGCCCGCTTCCGCAGGTTGGTCATTGACAAGCTTGACGCACAAATTGCTGTTCAGCGCCTGGCCGCTGCTGTGAATTTCAACGTTTCCCACTTTTTGCCAATTCAGCACTGCAACTTGATCTTGCCCTAACGTTGGAACAGCATCGAACAGAGTATTGCCACTGGTGAGATCGGTGACGACGAAATGGCGATATCTCGCCTGGGTCATCCAGGTTCCGACGCCCACCTGGCCGGCAAGATGAGCAGTCGCTGTATTATCCCTGAAATTAAACAGTTCGCTGCCGTCCACCCAAACTTGGAAATGAGCACCCTCGCAGCGGATGCGGATGTCATACCACTTGCCAGTTTCGATCGAGCCGGATTTCTGGCTGCCAAAGACGCCCCAGCGAACGCCAGGTGTCCCTTTCTCAATGGCGTGCAGCGTATTGCCCCAGCCGCCGAGATTGCACCAGTAAAAATTCTCGCCGTTTGCGCGAAACAGAATT
>RQOI01000577.1 GCA_003854995.1 Candidatus Zhuqueibacterota bacterium | reverse complement strand
TTCCGCTTTCCATTCATTCGTTATATGCAAGCCGGATTGCCGCTGCCGATTTTCTTGTCAAACATCGGCGGGGCTGTATTCATGGATATGGGTGTGGCCTGGGATGACGATGAGACATTCAAGCTCTACTCAGCGACGCCGGATGACGAGTCGGTGACGTTATTCAGCAAAGCGCCGAATCGCCTCATCCGCGCACAAGACCTGTTGGCTACCATTGGCTTTGGCCTGCGGATCAACCTGGGCATCTTTTTAATGCGAGTCGATTTTGCCTGGCCGACAGATTTTTATCGGACGAGCAAAGAGATGGAGATCCTCTGGTCACTGGGCGCAGATTTTTAAAAGATCAGCGCGCACAAATTTTCTTTTCGAGACGATGAAACAGGAAAATGTGAAAATGCGAAAATTTACCCATATAGTGCTCATGCTGCTCATCGTATCGACGTCTTGGGCGCAAAAAAAGATGGCAAATTCACGCCATCAAAACATGTTCGGCCACGAGCTTTTTACCTATCGGTTCTATAATTTCGCCGATTCGACGGATGAACGACTGAGTCGAATGGACTTTCATGTCGAGGTCGTCAATGACGTACTCACTTTTCTCAAGACAGAGGATGGCGCATACCGAGCCCGCTATGAGGTGGTCGTCGTCATCTTTAATGATCGCGGCGATCCCATTGCAGAAAAATCCATGACAAATCGGATCCAGGCGTCCACTTTTGGTGACACCAACTCGCGCATAAATCCTGCTTTTCACAGCCTTTCCCTGTCCCTTTCCAGTGGTCAGTACAAAGGTCGACTGCAACTGAACGATCTGGAATCCGGAGAAAGCCTGACCAAAGATCTGGAGCTGAATTTCAGAGAGTTCCGACGCGATAAACTGCGTCTGTCCGATATCCTGTTCATCGACAAAATCGACACCACAGAGTCGGGTGTGGACTACAAGCCCAACCTCCATCACGTGTTTGATGACATTCATTCTGCGTTTTCCGCTTATGTCGAAATATATCCGCCGGAAAATGGGCGAGAGGTGGAGGCGCAACTGAGCATCATTGACGCAAAAGGGACCAAGTTCTTCACGGTCGAAAACAGATATCCCAGCTCGACGCCAATCTCCGTCATCATCCCGTTTCGACAGCACCTGAAAAAACCCGGCGAATACTATTTTGTTGTGGACGCCAAGTCAGGCAACCAGACGGCTAAAATTCAGCGCCTGTTCAATGTCTTTTGGGGCAACATCCCGCAGGCCAGGACAAATCTCGAAATCGCCATGGATCAGTTGGCGCTCGTCGCGCACAAGAAGGAGATCGACGCCATGCGACAGGCGTTGGAGGCAGAGCGCCAAGTCATCTATGATGAATTTTGGCTCAAACGCGATCCAACGCCGAACACGAGCAGAAATGAACTCAAAGATGAATTTTTTAAACGCATCGATTTCAGCAACAGAAACTTTACCGAAATAGCCTCCGGCCGTTCGGGGTGGCAGACGGATCGAGGCAAAATCTATATCGTCTACGGCGCCCCGGATAACGTCGATCGGCGCGATTCTGAAATGAACCTGCCGGCGGCAGAAGTATGGCACTATAACAGATTGAATCGAAAATACTTTTTCGCTGATCGGGAGGGTGACGGCATCTTTCGTCTCATCAAGGTTGAATGACAACACATGCCCCTCATCACTTGCACATGCATGTGCTGCGGGGCGCAATTCCTCGTCACTATCGTCCTGCGTTGATCCCCCATTTTGTCAGTTTTTTATAATTCATTAATTTTATGAAATTTACATCATAACAATTTCATGTCTTATGGGTCATGAATTGGTATGTTATTTGATGTGATATAATTTACCACAAAAAAAATCGAGTGAGAGTATGAAAGCTGATTTGCATATACATTCTATCTATTCACACGATGCCATTTCCAAGCCTGAAACAATATTGGAAATAGCGGCAGCCCGAGGACTCAATTTCATCGCCATAACTGATCACAATCCCCTGCCGGCTTGGCAACACTTTGACGGTGTGGCGGACAAATATCCTGTTCATGTCATCCGAGGCCAGGAGATCAAACTGCATAATGGCAAGTATCTTGATGGTGAAATCATCGGTCTGTTCTTAAAAGAGCCGATCATCAGCACAAAAATGCCGGACATCCTGGCAGAGATTAGATCGCAGGGGGGGATTGCATCCATCGCGCGCCCGTTTTGTGATCGTCGTGGCGAATTTCGAGCGTTTGACCAGATAGATGACTGGTCGCGAATAGCCATTGAAGCCAAAAACGGACGCATCTATAAGGAAAGAAACAACGAGATGGCGGCCGGCCTGGCGGACAGACTGAACCTGCCAGTCACTGCTGGCAGTGACGCGCACACACCTTTCGAGATCGGCAGCGTCCACCTCGAATTCGACGGAGACTCGGTGCAGGATTTGAAAGCCGCCATTTTGCATCGCGACGTTCGGATTGTGGGAGGACCCGCGAACGCCCTTTTTTCGCTGATTTCCAGCTTTGGCCGCCTGGGCATCGCCATCTAGCTGCGAGCGATGAGCCCCGGTTGACAGCTGTGAAGCCATTCCTCGACAACTCCCTCTGAAATAATTACTTGAATCTTGATGCCATTTTTGTATATTTGGCACGCTATTGACTTGCACCCTAACGAAAATAGTATTAAGTTATTGAACGGTGGGAGTGAACTGCGCACAAGAGAGTTGGCGACATCAGATGTTCGGCAAAACGACACCATTTTTTAAAAGGAGACTCGAGCGCGAATGAAAATGTGGAACAAGACGACAAAAGCAGATTTCGGCAAAGTGATTCTGACGTGGCGTCATCGCGATGCAGGACGGTTCTTCGGTAAGATATTCTCCTGGCTGCTAGGAGCGTTTGTATTCGGAATATTGACTTCGATCTTTTTTGCCGCGATTCAATTGCCGGACATTGCTTTGCCGGCGGCACGAATCGTTTTTTTCATCGTGTTCATCTTTGGCCTGGTGAATGATCTTTTTCGCGCGATCGTGAACGGCTATGAATACAGGATCACCCAAAAAGCCATCGTCTATTCGCACCCGTTCTACGGATGGGAACGATTGGGCGTCCTGCTGGGCTCTGCAGAAAAACCTTTTCGTCAGATCTATCGCTATTTTTTCTGGCAGGAACTGAAAGAAATTCGCGAACTGGATCATGGCATCCTCCTCGTGCACCGAAATGAGAACGAGATAGAAGTGCCAGTTCAAAACGTCATCAAGCTGGTGATGAACCTGAATCTGAACAAACCAGAACCCAAAGCAAAAGGTTCGACGAAATCTGAAAAGACGGCATACGACAAGGCCGTGCTCCGCATTGTATTGCAGGCGGCACGGGACGCGCGCCGTGATGCCATCAACTCGAAAGCGGATCAACGATAACTTTTTTGTGAGAGATGTTTATGCCGCATCGAATAACCCCTCTTGACGTTCAATCATTTGCTGCGAAAGAAGTTTATCGAAAGGGTGAACGAATCTTTGAAAACAATCTCGTGAAGAACAGATTCCAAATGAATTTTGGCCTCAAGGCGACGGTTCGGGGTGAGAAAAATCACCATGTCGAAATGATCGTCGACAACGAGCAGCTCTTCGGGCGCTGCACCTGTCACGTCGGCAATAGCCCGTGCGAGCACCAGGTGGCAGCATTGCTCGCCTGGCTGAACGAGCCCTCTTCTTTTGTCAGCTATCAAACACTGCGCAAGGCGATCAAGTTGAAGGATAAAAACGCCCTTGTCGATATTCTGATAAACCTCTGCGAAGCTTTTCCAGACCTCAGCCGCCTGTTCGTCACGTCTCCGGGTGTGGATGAATTTGAGATCATTCAGGAGGACGTTGCGGATATTTTTGATTTCCCGCACACCGCCAAAATTGATCCGCAGGAGATACTCGCGTCGTTTCAGATTCTCTTCATTCGCGCCCGCATCCTTCGCAGTGAAGGCAAATGGACACACGCTCGCGTCATTTTTTACGAGGTGCTGAACCGGATATTATCGCTCATCGACAGCCAGCAACTCAGCTCATCATTTCCAGAAAGTACGATCACGGATATCGCCGATGATTATGAAGAAGTCGCCATCAGCGATCCGAATTTTGCGGCCGATCGCGAGGCAATAAAAAAAGAGGTCGATGAATTATTGCACCATGATTCAGCTGAAGCCGAGGGAATTGTTTTGGATCAGCTCAGAGAGCGACTTGAAATGGATTAAAATGCGCAGTGTTAGTTTGTCGTGACTTGATGAAATGATGCACAACAGAACATATAAAAACTTTATTCTCTTGCTCTTTTTTCTGGCAGGTCTTTTGTCAGTTTTATCGCCCTATCTGCATAATCATACACCTGATCTGCAGGAGCACGAGGATTGTATTGCCTTCCTTCTAGCAATTGCTTTCAGTCTGGCATTGATCATTGTCTATTTTTTCCAGTCATTTCTTGGCCATTCTCCTTCGGTTCACTTGCGGGTGACACCGATAATCACTATTGAGCACTCTTCAGCACGGTTCACACGTGCGCCTCCTCATTCCTCCCCTAAAATACATTAAGCTCTCATCAAAGCCGCAAAAGCGTAAATTATTTTTGGGCTAACTCTGAACAATTTAGCAGGAGAATAGCCATGCTATTTCATTTGCATAAATATTATGTCGTTCTGTCTTTCATTCTTTTATTTCTTATCAGCTGTGGAAAAGACGATAATCCAGTGACCACTGAAGATCACGATGAGCATGCCGAGGCTGTCGGCTGTGTCATCAAGCAAAGCGATCTTGAACTTGTTCGCGCTGCGCAAGGACAACTGACCGGCAGTTTTTCAGTGAATGAAAATACCGAATCGGCGATGCTGAGCTTTTTTCTCGTCGCCCAAGATGGCGACCTCTTTCAGCCGGAGGAAGATCATTTTGTACTCAGCTGGACGAGCGCCGATCCTCAAATCGCAGACATTATTCACTATGAACAAGACGGCGCGTGGAACTTTCGCATCAAAGGATTGGATGCGGGATCAACAATGCTGCAGTTCAAAGTTTTACATGGCGACCATGCTGACTTTGTGTCACTTGATATCCCGGTAAATGTGAGCGAGGATGGTGGTGGGAAATCGTAAAATGAGCATCGCGTCCTTCGTTTTCAGAATGGCTGTGGTCTTTATCGCATCGATTTTTCCAGTGATTTGTTTGCCCAATCCTGCTGTTTCGCCAGGAGCGAACGCCACCTTGAAAGGTGTGATCGTCGAAGAGGGTACAGCTGAACCAATCGGATTTGCCAATATTTTATTGCAAGAAATGAATCGTTCGGTCACATCGCAGGAAGATGGCTCGTTTGTACTGGAACAACTTGCTGCCGGCCCGGTTACTTTGAAGACGTTTCGTATCGGTTACAGAAATATTGCCGTACCTGTTGAACTCACAGCAGGTGATACGTTGGAGATCGTTCTCATCCTTCCTCGGGCAGTCATTCACATGGGTGGCGTCACGGTCGAGTCATCGCGCACAGGCGACGGCTCGACCGTGAGACCGGACATTCTCTTTTCCGATAAAAAATTGCATCAAGCGTTGGGACAGACGATTGCGCAAACAATCGACTATGAGCCAGGCATAAGCCAGCGCACCATGGGACCAGCGCCGGCACGACCCGTCTTGCGCGGACTTGGCGGCGATCGATTGATGATGCTGGAAGACAGTGAACAAACGGGGGACTTGTCGGCAACATCCACGGACCACGCGGTCGTCATCGAGCCCATCACCGCCGAACGAATCGAGGTGATTCGTGGCCCCGAAGCTCTGGTGTACGGCTCGAACACCCTTGGCGGCGTTATCAACGTTTTTCGCGGCTATGTACCATTCAAAACACTATCGACATTGTCCGGATCGGCAAGCCTGCAGGGCGAGACGACCAACAGCGGCTATGCAGGAGGTTTTGAAATGGCGGCCCCGCTCGGGATGTTCACCGGTCGATTTGACGCCAGCTATCGCGACGCCAGGAATACCAATACGCCGGAAGGTCCGCTCATCAATACCTCCATTCAGACAAAAAACGGCTCAGCAGGACTGAGCCTGGTGCGAGCGTGGGGATTTGCCGGTGCCGCGGCAAGCGATTACATGTCCGAGTATGGTATCCCGCCCGATCCGAATGGCGGGCACCCCGCTGGCGTCAACATCAAACTGGATCGGAAGCACCTGGAAGCCAAAAACCAGCTCCTCGTCAATTCGATTGGCCTTCGACGCTTTGAAGCAAGTTACAATCATTCTGTCTATTTTCACCAGGAATTTGAATCGACCGGCTATTTGGGCATGGAGTATGGCGTGGTATCCGATTTCTTCAATGTCCTTGGTTTTCTGAAAAATCGGGGTCGCTTCAAAAATGGCATTCTTGGGCTGCGAGCCAGCAGCCGCGATTTTGCCTCGGGCGGTCTCACATTTACGCCAGACACGTTTGAAATGGCAGCGGCTGGCTTTTATTACGAGGAAATGCATTTTGACGAATTTCTGTTGCACGGCTCGCTTCGTTTCGATTATAAAAGTATTGCGCCGGAAGAGGAACGTTTATCGAGCACCGTTGGCTTGATTCATCCTCGAACGTTCAGCGATTTCTCGCTTGCACTGTCACCACATTGGTTGATCAATCAAAAGTGGACTATTGGCGGCACAGTGATGCGTACTTTTCGTGCACCAACGACCGAGGAGTTGTTCTCCGAAGGGCCGCATCTGGCGGCATATTCGTATGAAGTGGGCAATGCGGATTTAAGCAAGGAAAACGCCATTGGACTGGAGCTGTTCATGGATATGAAAGTCGAAGATGCCTATATCCGTTTCGCCATCTATCAGAATGATATCAAGAACTATATATTCCCCATGAACACGGGGGAAAAAAGCTGGAGACGCGCTGATTTGTATATTTACAAATATGTCGGAGAGCATGCGTTGATGCGTGGCGCAGAATTGTCGTTTCATCTGCCACTGTCACAGCATTTGCATACCGCGGGCTCGGCGAGCTATGTGTGGGGCGAGCTGGTGGATTTTCATCAACCTCTCCCCTACATACCGCCGCTCGAAGCCAAAGTTAATCTCGGCTATGAGGTTGGACAATTTAGCGTCAGCACCGCGGTACGGGCAGCCTCAGATCAGGAGCGTGTTGGCGAGTTCGAATCACCGACCGACGGTTATGTGATATTCGATCTGTACGTCCAGCATGTGATCTCGACGCAAAGACACCTCCATTCATTTTCATTCGCTGTTGAGAACATTTTTGATGCTGTCTATCGCAAACACCTCAATCGCGTCCGCGAAGTGATGCCGGAGCCGGGACGAAATTTTCGGTTATTATATAAAATATTTATCTGATAGTCGGTCCCGTATCCCATGCAAAATCGGATAGGATGTTTTTCCAGTCGCTCGATGCAAACTTTATAAAGACGATTCGCGGGAATAATAAATAAAATTATAGTCGGCGTCTTGTAAAAGTGGATTGCTCTTGTCTTTTTCCGACAAAACCACATCATCTCCAACTATCGGCCATTTAATATTAATATCCGGATCATTCCACACGATGCCGCGCTCGGCATGCGGTGTGTAGATAGCGGTGCATTTATAGGTGAATTCGGCGATATCGGAGAGCACATAAAAGCCGTGCGCAAATCCAGCCGGAATCCACAGTGACAGTTTGTTCTCTTCACTCAGCTCAACGCCGATCCACTTGCCGAATGCCGGCGAGCCGCGGCGTATATCGACCGCTACGTCGTAAACAGCACCCCGCAGAACGCGAACCAGTTTGCCCTGCGCGTGCGGATCGAGCTGGTAGTGCAGTCCCCGCAGCGTACCTCTGACCGATCTGCTCATATTATCCTGGACAAATTTTTCTTTGATGCCGTTCGCTTGAAAGAGCGGTTCTCTGTACGTCTCCATAAAATAGCCTCGGCTGTCGCCTAACACCTTGGGCTCTATTAAGATCAACTCGGGTATTTCAGTGGGTATAAATTTCATCCATCCTCTCCCTGTATCGTGACCATCTGACAGATAAAGTTCACGGCTTTACAACATCCATGACGATCCTGCTTCTTTGCACCGGCTCACTGGTGATGACAAACGCGTTCGAGAGCGCGCGAGCCGCCTCTGCAACGACATTCGCACAATCCGTATAGATCGTGGCCATGGTTTGGCCCCTGGTCACGCCATCGCCGACCTTGCAATGCAGCAGCACACCGGCTTTATAGTCGATCTGATCTTCCATCACCTGCCGCCCGCCGCCGAGCTGGATGACGGAGGAGCCGACGGCCAGCGCATCAATATCGCTGATAGAGCCGTCTTGCGTCGCATGAATCGTATGCGAAAATCTCGAACGCGGATATCGATCCGGTTCGTGCACGATCGACACATCACCTTTCTGATACTCGACCAACTGGCAAAATTTTTGAAATGCAGCGCCGGAATCGAGCAGCGCAGCGAGGCGAGCCAGCGCTTCCTCTTCTGAACGGGCGACCTGCGCCATCAACAACATCTGCGCACCCAGAGCGAGGGTCAATTCCCGCACATCAGCCGGCCCGCCACCTTTGAGACAATCGATGGCTTCTCTGGTCTCCAGCCAATTGCCCGCCGCGCAGCCGAGCGGCTCATCCATGCGCGTGATGAAGACCGTCGTCGGCAAGTTGTTGAGCGCCGCGGTTTTCACCAGACTCTCGGCCAGGATGCGGGACTCGTCTGCATTTTTCATAAAAGCGCCCCTGCCCGTCTTCACGTCGAGGACAAGGCCATCGATGCCCTCTGCCAGCTTTTTGCTGAGGATGCTGCTGGTGATCAGCGGGATCGATTCGATCGTCGCCGTGGCGTCGCGCAGTGCGTACATCTTTTTATCAGCCGGACAAATTCGCTCCGTCTGGCCAATCATGGCCACGCCGATCTCTTCAACCTGCTGATAAAACTCATCGATGGACAGATGGGTGCGAAAGCCCGGGATGGCATCGAGTTTATCGAGCGTGCCGCCGCTGTGTCCCAGCCCGCGGCCGGAGATCATCGGCACTCTGACGCCGGCAGCGGCCACGAGCGGCGCCAAAATCAACGACACTTTATCGCCCACACCACCAGTGCTGTGCTTGTCGATCTTGCGTCCGGGCATATTTTTAAAATTCATACGGATGCCGGATTCGAGCATGCTGCGCGTCAAAACCGCTGTCTCGTCAAAACTCATGCCATGCATATAAATCGCCATGAGCAGAGCGGACATTTGATAGTCCGGGATCTTGTTTTGCGCGTAACCCTGCACGAAATAGGCGATCTCATCCGCGGCGAGCGCGCGGCCGTCGCGTTTTTTGGCAATGATCTGGTAGGCGTTCATTTTAGCTTGTTTTTAAGATGTCAACTCTGCATATTCATGTTTGAACATAAAGTAAGCGATTGAATCGTATTTGTCACGAACTATTTTTTTACATCGAGACGTGCGGGACAGATAGCTATGAACCAAAACAGTCCACGAGAAAGCTGCTGGCGCAGCAAGGTCCATGAAATCATTTTTGAAGCGGACACGACGGCGGGCAAAGCTTTTGATGTTATTCTCATCATTTCCATCGCGCTCAGCATTGTGGTGATTCTGCTCGAAAGCGTGAGCCACATTCGCATGCGCCATGCCGTATGGCTCTCCACAATCGACTGGATATTCACCATCCTCTTCACCATCGAATATATTTTGCGATTCATGAGCGTTCGCCGACCGCTCCTGTACGCAAAAAGCTTTTATGGCTTGGTGGATCTGTTTGCTATTTTACCTTCCTATTTGAGCCTGCTGGTGCCAGGCACAGGCTATCTGCGGATCATACGGATTTTGCGCGTGCTGAGAATCTTTCGCGTCTTCAAGCTGGTGCAATATGTTCACGAGGCACAAACGCTAGTTCGAGCGTTGTACAGCAGTCGCCGCAAGATCATCGTCTTCGTAGTCGCCGTGCTCACGCTCGTGATGATTTTCGGCTGCATCATGTACATTGTCGAGGGAGAAGCGAACGGCTTCACCAGCATCCCGCGCAGCATGTATTGGGCGGTTGTGACGCTGACGACAGTGGGATATGGCGATATTTCGCCGAAAACAAGCCTGGGACAGACACTGGCAGCGATCATCATGATTCTCGGTTACGCGATCATCGCCGTGCCGACGGGCATCGTCACCGCCGAAATGGTTCGCGCTGAGGTAAAACCGGTGACAACCCAATCGTGCCCCACCTGCAGCGCTGAGGGGCATGACGCAAATGCGGTCTTTTGTAAGTATTGCGGCAGCAAGCTCAATTGACATGGCGCAAGATATTTGCCGCGATCACCTCTGCGCCATCGTGACGTATCTCTTGCCAAACAGGCGGTTTCGCAAAGAGACGTTCAAACGCGCCACGCCAGTTGCCGGCGTAAAAATTGGGCTGTGATAATTCCTCACAGACAGCATAGTGCGCCAGTCCGGCAGTGAGATACGCATCTTCGACGAAATCGCTGCGGGGAATATAGACGATCGGCGTACGATTCACCAGCACTTCGGCGACGATGCTGTAGCCGGGCTTGGAGAGCACAGCGTCACAGGCGTGCAGCACATCTTCGAATGGCAGGCTGGCTTCTTCAACGTGCAGACAGTTTGTAATCCGAATATCCCGTGACACGGCCACAAAGGTGAGGGGCATTTTTTCGATCCCGCGCCACTCCACACCGGCGAGATCTGACATCCGTAATCCGAGCAGGACATATTTTTGCGCTCCCTTTTGCGCCATACCGAGCCGTTCGCGCACAACTTGCGCCGGCAGCTGCGCCTTGCGCCCGACGAGCGGCACATCTTCAATAGAGGGGAATGCTGACATATCACCATAAAATGGAATACGCCACAGTCGATCAGCTTTTACGTAAGAGGATCTGATATCCTCGACGACCCACGCATAGTCAGGGAACTTGTCGAGGTAGGGAGTATAAATCCAATCCCAGGAAAAATTGCCGATGGCGACGGCTTTCTTACCGTAGGCCTCGGCCGCATCAAAGGCAAAAGGTGTAATATCGGAGAGAATGATGTCCGGCTGCACGGAATGCAGGAAAGCGAGTTCCCGGTCGATCAAGTTCTCTTTTTGATCGACCAATGCCGCATAGCGCTGAAAAGTTGCTTTTTTATCAGCGCTGAAACTGTTTTTTTGCACGACGCCAAAATCGAGCTCTCGCTCGTGGTAAAAAATCCGTTTCCCCAGCAACGGTGCAAACAACCACTGCGGGGCTCTGGTGCGAAAGTGAATTTCCGCTTCGGCGTGTATTTTGACCAGCGATTTGATGATCTCAATATCGCGCACAGCGTGACCGTATCCATGGCCCGAGATGTAAAAGACCAGCTTCAAAGGTATTGTGAAACGCCCGATATACAAACCGTTCGATGCTGTCTGACCCGCATGCCGTCTACTCCTTCTTTGCCCTCTTGGCATCCCAGTACATATAAATGCAGATCAGCAGAAAAATCCCCAATCCCAGCAGCTGCCCGCCATCCGCTTCAGCCCACCGTTCGGTTATGATGGGTCGGATGAAGCCGATCTCGTCGAACTTTAGGAATTTGAGAAACGCTGACAGAACGCCCATGATCGCGCCGCCGGCGATGAAGCCAGAGGCGATGAGGGTGCCGCGCTCGCGGCGCCTGGCGGAAAGTTTTTCGTCTTTTGTGCTCTTGGCCACAAAATGGGCGATGATGCCGCCGGCCAGTATCGGCGTATTGAGTTGCAGCGGGATGTACATGCCGAGGGCAAATGCCAACGGCGGGATGCCGATCATCTCCAGGATCAGGGCGAACAGACCGCCGACGATATAGAGCATCCACGGCGCCGGCTGATTCGACATCAACGGCTTGATGACCGCGGCCATGGCATTGGCCTGCGGCGCGACCAGCGCGCCCTCACCGACAAAGCCATAGGTGGCGTTGAGCATCATGATGACCGCACCGACAGAGGCAGCGGCGACAAGGGTGCCGAGAAATTTGTACTGCTGCTGTTTGATCGGCGTGGTGCCCAGCCAATAACCGATTTTCAGATCAGTGATAAAGCCGCCGGCCATGGAGAGCGCGGTGCAGACGACACCGCCGATGATGAGGGCCGACACCATACCGGTCGGACCGGACAGACCGACTCTGGTGAGGATGATGGAGGAGAGAATCAACGTCATCAAGGTCATGCCTGAGACGGGATTGGTG
>RQOI01000576.1 GCA_003854995.1 Candidatus Zhuqueibacterota bacterium | reverse complement strand
GAAAATGGCGGCGCAGGCTGTTATTTGTGGCACTTTTATTGTGACGCATGTATAGATAAAAACAACTTGCTGGCACAATAAAATGAATTGCTTGCTCATAACAAAACCCGACCAAAACAGGACAGATCTTGTCTCTTTTTTGCAGCGCAATGGGGTGGAGTTTGACATGACCGATGATGCGCTCCTGGCCATTGAAAAAGCGCATGAAAACCGATATGATGTTGTGGTCATGGATGCCGGCGACGGTCTCATTGACAGGACCATCCGAATTCTCAAAGAGTGCAATCCTGCTATTCGCATCATCGTGCGGACTGATCTCAATTCGCGGGAGCTGGAGATGCTCATTCGCAAGGAGAGCATTTTTTACTATCACGTCAATTCTTTTGGAATTCAGGATGTCACCTCAGCGCTGGGCGCAGCGCTTGAATTGGAAATCGGAGATCAGATGTTGGGCAGGCTCCATCATTTGCGAGATCTCGAAAAGTGAATGGGAACAATCACCGCGTGCGCTGGTATAAAGCTGACTTGCACATACACACTGTTTTATCGCCTTGTGCGGAACTGTCCATGGGTCCAAAGGATATTGTGCAAAAGGCGCTCACGTGTGAGCTGGACATGATCGCGATCACGGATCACAACTCGGCGCAGAATATCGCGGGCGTCATGCAGGCGGCCAGAGACACGAATCTGACCGTCATCCCAGGCATGGAAGTCTATAGCCGGGAAGAAGCGCACATGATCTGTCTTTTTGAGACGGTTGAGCATGCCGCGCATTTTCAGGACGTCATCTATGAACATCTGCCGAAAGGCAAAAATGACCCGGATTGGTTTGGCAATCAATATGTCGTTGATGGAGACGAAAATATTGTGGAGGAATGTCCAAAGCTCCTCGCCATGCCGACCAATTTACATGTGCACGAGATCGTCAGCTTTGTCATTGATCTCGGCGGCATTGTCTATCCGGCGCACATTGATCGAAGATCAAACAGCATGCTGTCTGCTCTGGGATTCATTCCCAGCAATTATCCGCTCGATGCCCTTGAAATTGCATTGCCGCTCGAGAGCGCGTTGCAACGGCATGATTTTTTGAAGAGCAGCCCGTTTTCACTCATCCGTTCTTCGGATGCGCATATGATTGAGCAGCTCGGCTCAAAAGTGACCTGGTTTTACCTGCAGGCGCCGACAGTGGCCGAGCTCAAAAAGGCGATGAAGCGACAGGATGGCCGGCGAACGTCTTTGGCAAATGGATGAGAGAGCTTGCCCTGAATATTCTGGATATTGTCATGAACGCTGTTGAAGCAGGGGCGTCGCGCATCATTGTCGCCATCGACGAGCGGGCGTCGGCAAATCGGCTGTGCGTGCGCATCAGGGACAATGGTCGCGGCATGAGCGAAGAAATGGTGCAGCGGGTGCTGGATCCTTTTGTGACGACGCGGACGACCCGATCCGTCGGCATGGGATTGTCCATGTTTCGCCAGATTGCGCGCCAGTGCGGCGGCGACCTGACCATTCAGTCGCAGCTGGGCCGAGGCACGCTGGTGACGACAATGTTTCAACTCGACAGCCTGAATCGGCCGCCGATCGGCGACATGGCGGAATCGCTCGTCAACCTCATCCTGGGTTCTCTGGATGTGCACTTTTATTATGCGCATCACACCGACGACGGCGCATTCGGCTTTGATTCGTTCTGGCTCTTCAGCCGCATGGCTGAACAGGATTGTCAGATACTCGCATTGGCAGGCCCAGCGAAAATATACATTAAGGAGAGACTGAAAAGCATTGCCTCAAAGGCAGTTAGCAGCAATTAAACAAGTACATGAAGGATCGAATAGAAACAGTAATCCCTAACAAAAAAATCAAAGGAGTAAAGCAGTGAAAACATTAGCGGATCTCCGCGCCATCAAGGAAAAGGCGAAGAAGGAGATGGCGACGCGAGAGCAGTCGGCAAAATACCGAATATCTGTCGCCATGGGCACATGCGGCATCGCTGCGGGCGCGCGCACGGTCATGAGCGCGATTCTGGATGAACTCAGTAAACGCGGCATTCAGGACGCCGCCGTGTCCCAAACCGGATGTCTGGGCTGTTGCGATCAGGAGCCCATCGTCCAGGTCACAGACGCTGACAATCGCACCATCACCTACGGCAAGGTATCGGCTGAGATGGCGCGAAAGATCATCGCCAGCCATGTACAGGACGGCAAGGTGGTGAGCGATCACGTTTTCGACATGGCTTAGATGCGACCAAAAAAATGTAATTGACAGGAGGAACAGATGCAAGATCTAACGCGTGTGGATGAGATCGTGGGGCGCTATGCCGATACAAAAACGCCGCTCATCTACATTCTCAAAGATGTACAAAAAGAATACGGCTATTTATCCGACGTCGTGCTGACGCACATTGCAAAAAAAGTGGATATCCCTCTCAGCGAGATATATGGTGTCGCTACATTCTACAGCCTGTTCACCATAAAGCCGAAGGGCAAATATGTCGTGCGCTGCTGCAACAATGCGCCCTGCCATGTTAAAAAGTCCAAGGAAGTGCTCGAGGCCATCAAATCCTATCTCGGCCTGGAAGTGACCGAGACGACCGAGTGCGGCACGTTCACGCTCGAGTTCACCAGCTGTCTTGGCCTCTGCGCGGTTGCGCCGGTCATGATGGTGAATGACGAAGTCTATGGCAACCTGACGCCGGAAAAGGCGGTCGCCATCCTGAAGGACTATAAAATGAAAGGGCAATCGAATGCATAGAAATCATGTTTTGGTCGCAATGGACGCCCATACGATTGCGCAGGGCGCCCGCGCCGTTCGCGATGCCCTGATGCGCAATCTTGAGATGACATCCCTGACCAGTGAAGTGAAGGTGGTCGAGACCGGCAGCCTGGGCATTTATAACCGCGGCGTCGTGCTCGTCATCTTTCCTGAAAACGTCTATTACGTCGGCGTCAAGGTGGAAGATGTGGCAGAAATTGTCTCGGAGCATCTGATCAAGGGCCGCGTAGTGGAGCGTCTTCACTACACCGATGTTCCCGTCGAAAAAGCGGCGGAGATGGGTGCTGCGCCGCGTTTCGGCAAACAACAGCGCGTGGTCTTGAAGAATGCCGGCATCATTGATCCGGAGAGCATTGAAGAATATATCGCCCGCGACGGCTACGAAGCGCTCGGCAAGGCGTTGACAGAAATGAAGCCGCAGGATGTCATTGAAGTGGTCAAGAAATCCGGCATTCAGGGCCGCGGCGGCGCTTTTTTCCCGACCGGTTTGAAATGGAGCTTTGCAGCGGCTGAAGAGGCAAAGCAAAAATATATCATCTGCAATGCCGATGAGGGCGAGCCCGGCACATTCAAAGACCGTCTCATTCTCGAAGGCGATCCCCACTGCGTCATCGAAGGCATGGCCCTGGCCGGCTATGCTGTCGGCGCTGATATGGGATTTATCTATATCCGAGGTGAGTACCGGATGTCCATAGACCGACTCAATCGCGCGATCCAGCGCGCTAAAGAAAATGGTCTGCTCGGTGAGAACCTGTTTGACTCTGGTTTCAATTTCAATATCGAGGTTCGCGAAGGCGCCGGCGCCTATATCTGCGGCGAAGAGACAGCGCTCATCGAATCGATCGAGGGCAAGCGCGGCGAACCGCGCGACAAGCCGCCGTTTCCGCCGTCCGTCGGCCTGTGGGGCATGCCGACCATAGTCAATAATGTGGAGACGCTGGCGAACGTGCCGCAGATCATCCTCAAGGGCGCTGACTGGTACAAATCCATGGGCACGGAAAAGAGTCCGGGCACCAAGGTGTTCACCATGGTCGGCAATATCAACAATCCCGGCCTCATCGAAGTGCCGATGGGCACGACGTTGCGTGAGATCATCTATGATATTGGGCAGGGCATCCCTGAGGGCAAAGGCTTCAAGCTGGCGCAAATGGGCGGTACAACCGGCGGCATCCTGACCGGAGCGCATCTGGATCTTCCCATGAGCGTCGAAGCGCTCAGAGAGATCGGCTCAGGACTCGGTTCCGGTGCCCTGCTCGTTGTGGATGACAGCCAGGATGTGGTTGAACTGGTGGAAAATTTTGTCGAATTTTTCAACCATGAATCATGCGGCAAATGCACCCTCTGTCGCGAGGGCAACGGTCGTTTGTTGGAGCTTTTGCAGCGCATCAATTCAGGGAAAGGCCATGTGGCTGATCTCAACCTGATGGAAGAGCTGGCCGTGACCATGATGAAAGGCGCTTTTTGCGGACTCGGCCAGGCTGCGCCCGTGCCGATCCTCGGTTGTCTAAAGTATTTTCGCGATGATTTTGTGCGCAAGATCGAGGCCGCTGAAATGGCGGCGGCGGCGTGAGCTGTCGCTGATGGCTCTCTTCGCCAGAAAAAGTAACAAAAGACAAGGAGATTTTTTGTGGATAAAGTAACAGTGACGATAGATGGCATTCAAGTGACAGTCCCCAAAGGCACCACTGTCCTGGAAGCCGCTAAACAAGTAAATATCAAAATTCCGCGACTGTGCTATCACCCGGATTTGCCGCCCGTCTCGGGATGTCGTTTGTGCGTCGTAGAGATTGAAGGCGACAGGTTGCTGCGCACTTCCTGTTCGTGGAAATGCCAGGATGGCATGAAGATCAATACGAAATCGCAGACCGTGCGCAGCTCTCGCAGGATGGCCCTGGAGCTGATCCTGTCGCGTCATCCGATGCTTTGCACAGAATGCGTGCGCAACAACAATTGCGAACTGCAGTCGATCGCCGACCAGCTGGGCATTCGGGAGACGCGCTTTGAGTACAGTGCGCGCCCCGGCGGCATCGACGATTCCAGCGCTGTGCTGGTGCGTGATCCGTCCAAATGCATCCTCTGCCGCCGCTGCATCCAGACCTGTGAGCTGGTGCAAAGCGTCAGCGCGATCGGGCTCGAGGGGCGAGGCTATAACGTGTGGGTGGATACGCCATTCGGCAAGGGCCTGGATGATGTCGCCTGCGTCTCCTGCGGTCAATGCATCAACCGCTGTCCGGTCGGTGCGCTCTACGAACAGGACCATGTCGCGCGCGTCTGGGCGGCGCTTGATGACCCAACCAAGCATGTTGTCGTGCAGACGGCGCCGGCGGTGCGCGCGTCAATCGGCGAGGCGTTCGGCATGTCGGCTGGATCGCTCGTCACCGATAAGATGGTCACCGGCTTGCGCATGCTCGGATTTGACAAGGTCTTTGACACGGACTTTACCGCTGACTTGACGATCGTGGAAGAGGGGACCGAGCTGATTGGTCGCCTCACAAATGGCGGCGCTCTACCCATGCTGACCAGCTGCTCGCCGGGATGGATCAACTTTATCGAGCATTTCTACCCGCAGCTGTTGCCGCACGTGTCGTCCTGCAAATCGCCGCAGCAGATGTTCGGTGCGCTGGCCAAGACCTATTATGCGGAAAAGGCGGGCATCGATCCGAAAGACATCTATTCTGTCTCGATCATGCCCTGCACTGCCAAAAAATATGAATGTCAGCGACCTGAAATGCGCGACAGCGGCTATCAGGACGTTGACGCGGTGCTGACGACGCGCGAACTGGCCAAGATGATGAAGCAGGTTGGCATCGACTTGCCGCAGCTGGAACCCGGAAAATATGATGAGCCACTCGGCATTTCGACCGGCGCCGCGGTCATCTTTGGCAATACCGGCGGTGTGATGGAGGCGGCCTTGCGTACGGTCTACGAGCTGGTCACCAAATCGCCTCTGGAAAACGTTGAAATCAAACAGGTGCGCGGCATGGAAGGCGTGCGCGAAGCCGAGATAGACCTGAACGGCACCAAAGTGCGAGCGGCCGTCGCCAATGGCCTGGCCAACGCCCGTCAGCTGATGGAAAAGATCGTCGCGGGCGAAGCGGACTATCACTTTGTCGAGATCATGGCGTGTCCCGGCGGCTGTATCGGCGGCGGCGGACAGCCGATTCCGACGAGCATGGAAATCCGCAAAAAGCGGGTGGAAGCCATCTATGCCGCGGATCGGGCGCTGGAAATTCGCAAATCGCACGAGAATCCAGCCATCAAAAAGCTATACGCGGAATTTCTCGGCGAACCGAACAGCCACAAGGCGCACGAGCTGTTGCATACGCACTATACCAGGAAGACGGTCTACAAAGAGACCGTTGCATGAACGTGCAGCGTCCTTGACCGCAGGCGGGGCTGGTGCTAGCCGGCCCCGTTTTTTCTTGCCTGCGATTGACTGGATTCTTATATTCTGCGCAGAATATATTTCGGACGGATCATGGCGACGACTAGGCACATTCTTGTCATCAATCCAGGCTCGACCTCGACCAAAGTGGCGCTGTTTGAGGACGAGCGTACAATGGCTGAGGAAAATATTCGTCTGGCGGATGAGACAGCCAAACTGGAGCTCTGGGAGCAGTTTGCGCCGCGATTGCAGACCATCATTGATTTTATCCAAAACAATAAAGTGGCCACACTGGCGGCTGTGGCCGGTCGCGGCGGGCTCTTGAAACCGCTCAGACGCGGCACTTTTTTGGTGAATGACGCAATGCTGCGCGATGCGCGACTCGGTCTGCAAGGCCAGCACGCCGCAAACCTCGGATGCGCCCTGGCGCATGAGATCGCCCGTCAATGGGGCTGCGATGCCTATATCGTCGATCCGGTGTGCGTCGATGAATTGACGCCGCTGGCGCGTTACTCCGGCCACCCCCTCATACAACGAAGAGCATTGTCACATGTGCTGAATATTCGTGCGTCTGCCATCAGAAGAGCAGCCGAGTTAAACAAAGACGTGCAGGAGACGCGATTCATCATCGCGCACCTGGGCGGTGGCATTTCGGTCGCTGCCGTGCGTGGCGGACAGATCATTGACGTGAACGATGCTGCGAGCGACGGTCCGTTCACGCCGGAACGTTCCGGTTCACTGCCGATGCAGCAATTCATCGACTTGTGTTTCTCCGGCCAGTACAGTATGGCGGAAATGAAAAAGATGATCATGGGGAACGGGGGGCTACAGGCCTATCTCGGCACCTCGAATGTCAGCCAGATCGAAGCGCAGATCAACGATGGCGATGCGAGAGCGCGCGAAGTTTTTGCGGCAATGATCTATCAGATCGCCA
This sequence comes from Candidatus Zhuqueibacterota bacterium, assembly GCA_003854995.1. Taxonomy (GTDB): domain Bacteria; phylum Zhuqueibacterota; class Zhuqueibacteria; order Residuimicrobiales; family Krinioviventaceae; genus Kriniovivens. The sequence continues at coordinate 5,806 of RQOI01000576.1, read as the reverse complement.
AAGAGATCGGCGGGATGTCGTGCGTTCTGGGACAGGTGGATGACATCATCCTGACAGGCGGCTTGACCAATTCTCGCCTGCTCGTCGAACAGCTGACAGCGAGAATCAGGCACCTCGCGCCGGTCATCACCTATGTCGGTGAGTTCGAGATGGAAGCTCTGGCCCAGGGGGTGCTGCGCGTCCTGAATGGCAGCGAAAATGTGCAGATCTACACGTGATGGCATGATCAAACTATTTCAGCAAAAACGATTTTCAATCTTCTCGATCCTGGTGAGCACCGTCATTGTCGCGGTCTTTATCAGCCTGTCGCTTATGGGACGGCTGCAGCATTTTGTCGATTTTTACGAGCCGGTACTGAATGAAACCACGCCGACGATCATCCTCGATGACGGAGAAATCACTTTTGAGGGGAACATTCCACAACGGATCGAGCTCGCCAATGGCGTCGAGGTCTTTTTTGCCGAGACGGTGAATGATTCTCTGTTTCAGCTCTCGCCGGTGAATTCGGTATTCATCGCGAAGAAAGAGATCTGGCATAAGCGATCCGATGACATAAAAAAATACAGTCTGGAAGGCGTGCGGATGGATGACGGGCCACTCAGACTGCAGCCACTGCAGGTGAAGGAGAAACTGCGCGGTCTGCGCACGACCGCTTTTCTGATTCTGCTCGTGACGTCGATCGTCTTTCTGTTTCTCATCTTTATGGTGCTGGCCTATTTTGGCGCCGGCGTCGGCATCATGATCGATGCTTTTCAAAATGGACCACACTCGTTTGCCGAGCTGCTGAATTGGTCGAGCATCTTTCTCCTCATCTGCGCGCTGCTGTGGATCATTTTCACCTCAAGAACGTTTCACTCTATTGGCTACTTTTTTTTATTGCACATCGGTATCATGATCGCATTTGTCTATTTACGCCTATTTTCCGCCAGACAACACCATGGGAAAATGGGCGGAGCGTGAGGTAAAAGCAGGCTTTGAAAGCACATTTTCACTGGTTTCTCGATTTTCTGCATCATGTGCACGGCATCACAGAGATGTTTGGCCGTTCTCTCGCCCTCTCTTTCATCAAACCATTTTACCTTCGTGAAACAGTTGAGCAAATGTACCATATTGGCTTTAAATCGTTGTCCATTGTCCTCATGACCTCAACCTTTACCGGATTGGTTTTGGCGATGCAATTTGGCCACGAGATGTCCGTCTTTGGCGCCAAGATGTACACCAGCTCAGTGCTGGTCGTCTCTCTGGTGCGCGAGCTGGGGCCTGTCATCATCTCACTCGTGGTTGCCGGCAGAGTCGGCGCCGGCATCACGGCTGAACTGGGTTCCATGGCCGTCACCGAGCAGATAGACGCCATGCGCGCGCTCGGCACCAATCCCTACAAGAAGCTGGCGGCCACTCGCTTTCTCGCGCTCAGCATCACGCTGCCGCTGCTCGTCGCCATTGGCGATTTATGCGGCATGCTCGGTGGCTGGCTTGTTTCGGTCACGTCGCTCGGCATCAGCTCAGACTATTATTGGAGCAATGCCGCTCATTATCTTTTCTTTTCGGATATTTTTGCCGGTCTGCTCAAGCCGTTCATCTTTGCCATGACCATTGCCTCCATCTCTTGCTACCTCGGCTTTTCCGTCACCGGCGGCACCAAAGGTGTGGGTGAGGCGACGACTCGCTCTGTGGTCGTGTCGTCCATCCTGATCTTTATACTCGATTTCCTCATCACCAAAGTGACCCTGGGAGCCATATAGCAGGCAATGGAGCAGGACAATTACATATTTTTTCAGGATATTTATAAATCGTTCAGCGACAAGCCGGTTCTGCAAGGATTAAATCTTGCAATTGAGAGAGGCGAAACCCTTGTCATACTGGGCCGGAGTGGCTGCGGCAAAAGTGTCACTTTAAAAATACTGCTGGGTCTTTTATATCCTGACAGCGGCAGGGTGTTTCTGGATGGCGAAGAGATAACCGGCATGTCCGAGAAAAAGCTCGTCGAGGTGCGGAAAAAGATCGGCATGCTTTTTCAGGGTTCAGCGCTGTTCGATTCGCTCACTGTCGGCGAAAACGTCGCTTTTGCCCTGGCCGAGCATTCGGACAAGACAGCGGCCGAGATAGACGAGATCGTCAGCAATAATCTGAAATTCGTCGAAATGGAAGGGACGGCGAACTTGATGCCGTCCGAATTATCCGGCGGCATGAAAAAGCGCGTCGCGCTGGCGCGCGCCATGGCCTATCAGCCGGACATCTTGCTCTACGATGAGCCGACGACTGGCCTTGATCCGATCACGGCGACCACCATCAATGCCCTCATTCGCAAAACCCAGCGGGAATATGGCGTGACCTCCATTGTGGTGACGCACGAGCTGGACAGCGGTTTCAGCGTGGCGGACCGGGCGGCGGTCATGGAGAACGGCCGAATTCTGGAAATTGGCACGATCGATGCGATAAAAAAAAGCACGCATGAATTTGTTCGTACATTTTTAGCGGGACCAAAATGAAAACACGAGAGCAAGAGGAGCGCAGTCATGAAATAAAGGTCGGACTGATGATCCTCATTGGCATTGCCATCATCATCTTTGTCATATTTGCCGTCAGCCAGAAGCATGGCATTCTGGAAGAACGATACATCTTGCATGTCTACATGGAGCGCGTGAATGGTCTGCAAACAGGTGCGCCGGTGCGACTGAATGGCGTGCGCGTCGGATCGGTCACCGGCGTCGACTTTGCGGCCGTCGACGATCCGCAGATTAAAGTGACACTTGAAATACTGAAAAGTGTGCAGGATCGAATTCGCGCCGATTCTGAAGCCTATATCGGCACGCTCGGCCTTTTGGGCGACAAGTTCGTATCGATCACCACAGGTTCGCCGAACCAGCTGGTGCTGCAGGATGGGGATTTTCTCATCGGCAAGGATCCGGTGGATATGGAGAAACTGATTGACGAAAGCGTCGATACCTTCGCGGAGCTGCAGAATACGGCGCGCCTGCTCAAAGAGATAAGTGAGAAAATCAGCCGCGGCGAAGGGACCATCGGCCTTTTGGTGAGCGATCCGAAACTCTATAATAATCTGAGCGAATCGCTGGTAATGCTGAAAGATATTGGCGCCCAGCTCAGCTCCAGCGACGGGCTGTTGGCGGAAATAATTCGCGATACGACCATGTACGAAGAACTTTATACATTCATCAAAAATGCGAATATTTTGGCCGATACGCTGGTTAATGGTAAGGGATCAGTGGCCAAACTGGTCCATGATCCGGCCGCTTACGAAGAGCTGAAGGAGAATCTCGCGGCAATGAAGGGAATCCTGTCCAGAATGAATCGGGGCGAGGGCACTGCCGGGCAGCTGTTGACGAACGAGAAATTGTACAACGATCTGCTGCGCGTGGCGACAGGACTAGACAGTCTGCTGACAGATATACGAGAAAATCCCAAGAGATATGTGACTGTGGAGGTGTTCTGAAAGAAGTCGATCAAATTGGCGATCGAGCTGACTCGCAAAGAATAGACAAGTGGCTGCATATTGCCTGTCTGTTCAAAACGCGCAGCAAAGCCGCCAAAGCGTGTGAGGAGCGTCGCATCAAAGTGAACGGCGTCGTCGCCAGGCCGGCGACGCACGTGCAAGGCGGCGATGAGCTGACCGTCAGGAGGCCGAATGGTCATTTTGTCAATATGAAAATTTTAGCCATCTCGCAACGCAACGTCTCGTCCAAGGAGGCCAAGTTCCTGTATGAGGTTGAGGATCTGCCCCTCTCCGAGGAGGCAAAAGAGCTGATGGAGCTCTTCTCCGAGTCGTTCAAATACGAAAAACCAAAATATAAAGGCCGTCCGACCAAAAAGGAGCGGCGCAAGATGGAAAAATCAAGACTGATAGTAAAGTGATGCATTTAATTCATAACTCAATTCGTGAAATTAAAACAGGAGCGTGTCATGAAACAGGAAAGCGTCTATGACATGGCGCTTGAGCAGTTGGAGACAACTGCCAAACGAATCAAACTCAAGCCGGATGTCCATCGGGTATTACAGCACTGTGAGAAGGAGCTGACGGTCGCCTGTCCCGTAGTCATGAATGACGGGCGAATAGAAGTGTTCGAGGGATACAGGGTGCAGCACTCGAGCGCCCGCGGGCCATGCAAGGGCGGCATTCGCTTTCATGAGAGCGTCACCGTCGATGAGATCAAGGCGCTCGCCATGTGGATGACCTGGAAATGCGCGGTCGTCAATATCCCGTTCGGCGGCGCCAAGGGTGGAGTTCGCGTGGATGTCACCAAACTTGATAAAAATGAAATTCGGCGGTTGACCCGACGCTTCACCGTCAACATCATGCCCATCATCGGGCCGCGCCACGATATCCCGGCGCCGGATGTGAATACGAATGCCGAAACCATGGGCTGGATCATGGACACGGTCAGCATGTATCAGGGAGCGACCGTGCTCGATATCGTGACCGGCAAATCAACGGACTTGGGCGGCAGCCTGGGCAGGCGGGAAGCGACAGGACGCGGCGTCATGCTGAGCACCCTGGAATTGCTCAAAAGGCAGCACCTCGATCCCGAGAATGTGACGGCTGCTGTTCAGGGTTTTGGCAACGTCGGCTCGGTTGGCGCCGATCTTTTGCACAAGGAAGGATGTCGCATTGTTGCGGTCAGTGATGTCACAGGCGGCTATTATAATCCAAATGGACTGCCCATTCGCCGCATGATCGAACACACCAAGACGACCAAATTTCACACCCTGGACGGTTTTGACTCTGCCGGCGTGTCAAAAATCAGCAACGAGGAGCTGTTGGAGCTCGATGTGGATATTCTGGTTCCGGCAGCCCTGGAAAAACAGATTACGGTCAAAAATGCGGAAAAAATCAAGGCAAAGGCCATCATCGAAGGCGCAAATGGTCCGACAACACCTGAGGCAGGTCGAATCTTGCACAAGAAAGGCAAGATCATCGTGCCGGATATTTTGGCCAACAGTGGCGGCGTCGTCGTCTCCTATTTTGAGTGGGTGCAGAGCATCCAATCTTTCTTCTGGGATGTCGAGGCGGTCAATAAAAACCTCAAACGAGTGTTGGTCAAGGCCTTTGCCGACGTGTGGGACCTGGCGACCAGAGAAAACTTGACCATGCGCGATGCGGCCACCCAAATCGCCGTGCAACGGGTCGCTATGGCCATGGAAGAGCGCGGCATTTTTCCATGATCGCGGCCCTCTGCGCGGAATCAACGCGCCGCAAATAGCGTTATCAGGAGAGAATTTCAGACAACAGGATTGAACAAAAAACACGTAACAACGAAACGGAGGTAGTTATGTCCATTCATCTCACCCTGGGTGACCGGGAGTACTTTCCAGGAATCGGCCAAATCATATATGAGGGGCCGGATTCCAAGAATCCGCTCGCATTCAAGTTCTATGATCCGGACCAAGTCGTCGCCGGTAAAAAAATGCGGGATCATTTCCGATTCGCCATCGCCTACTGGCATACTTTCTGTGGCACTGGTGAAGATCCATTCGGTCCTGGCACGCAGGTGTTTCCATGGGACGAGTCTGAAAACAAGATGCAGGCGGCAAAGGATAAGCTCGATGCAGCCTTTGAATTCTTTACCAAACTGGGCGTCGGCTATTACTGCTTTCATGACCGCGATCTGGCGCCGGCGGGCAATTCGATCATTGAATGCGAAAATAATCTGGCAACCCTCATCGAGATCGCCAAGAAAAAACAGCAAGCATCCGGCGTCAAGCTCCTCTGGGGCACGGCCAATGTTTTCAGCCATCCGCGCTATATGAACGGCGCCGCGACCAATCCGGATTTCGCCGTCGTGACGCACGT
>RQOI01000090.1 GCA_003854995.1 Candidatus Zhuqueibacterota bacterium | reverse complement strand
GCGGCCACAGGTCTCACTAAGTTGATCTCTTGCGTCTTTACCAGAAACTGACCTCTTACCTGAAAAGAGCCATTGGAGACCAGCAAATAATTTTGTATGTTATCGTGAAATGTGATGATCAGGAAAAATTCAGGAGAAGAGCCATGCAAGAGCAAGCCGGCATCCCGTCAAAGGCAAAACTCGATCGTCGCCGATTCATCCAGACTGCTGCAGCAGGCGCACTCGCGATGTCCACTATGGTCAGCCGCAAGGCTTTTGCTCAGGACAAGATCAAAATCGGCCTCATCGGCTGCGGCTGGTATGGCATGGTCGATATGAAGGCTGCCTTCAAAGTCGGCGGCGTCGAGTGCATCGCGATCTGCGACGTGGATACAGAGCATCTCGCCGCCGGCGCGGCAGAGATTGACGGACTGCAGGGATTCAAGCCCGCGACCTTTAAGGATTATCGACAACTGCTGGAGCACCCCGAGCTGCAGGCTGTGATCATTGCCACACCGCCGCACTGGCATGCCCTGCAATTCATCGCCGCGCTCGAGCGCGGCGTCGATATCTATTGCGAAAAACCACTGGCGTACGACATTCGCGAAGGCCAGGCCATGGTCGAGGCGGCGAAGAGCGATCACATCATACAAATCGGTTTCCAGCGCCGAAAAGCGACAGCGCTCAGAGAGGCGCGCGAATTCATCCAGGCCGGTAATATTGGCGACATCGCGCAGGTGGATGTTCAGATTCATTACAACGCCGTCTTGCGGGACGCGACGCCGCAGGAACCGCCGGCTTCACTGGACTGGGACGCCTGGTGCGGTCCGGCGCCGAAACTGCCCTACAGTCCCAATATCGGCCACTTTGCCTGGCGGCTGGAAAAAGAATACGGACACGGCCATCTGGTGGACTGGGGCATTCATATGATCGATACGACGCGCTGGATCCTGGATGACGGCATGCCGACCACCGTACGCGCTTTCGGCGGCATTTATAAACTACAAGGGGCCATCACCACACCGGACAGTCTGACGGTGAATTTTGATTTCTCCACCTGCCCGGTGACCTGGCGGCATCGCCTGTGGGGCGCGCAAGAGTACACGCCGGAGACCAACAACGGCATATTCTTCTTTGGCGACAAAGGCACTGTCTTTGCATCCGATCATCAATGGGCCTTCATCCCGAAAGACGGCGAGCGCCAGATGCATGCGGCGAGAAACGATGCCGGCCGAGACATCATGGCCGATTTTCTGCAGGCCGTTAAAACGCGGGACAACGCCGGGCTGCATTCGCCGCAGGATGCTTTCTGCAGCACCGCGACGACGCAGCTGGGCATGATCGCCTACGAGAGCGACAGCGTGGTGAAATGGGATGCGGCAACAAAAGAGGTGGTCGACAATCGCGCCGCCGCCATGCTGCTCAAACGACCCTATCGCGCGCCATGGCAGCACCCATTCGAAGCATAGCCTTTGCCTGGCACTTTTTAGCAAAGAGTAGTCATTGAAAAGATATACCCCGTAAAGGGTGCCAGGCAGGTGGCCGTGAAAACCAAGTCAGTAAAAAACAGGCTAGAGGATGAAAACGAGCCACTTTATTATTGTTTCTCTTTGTCTCTTGACCAGGTCAATGGCCACCATCATCGCTGATCATCAATGCACCACAATCACGGACATCCCGCTCATTGCCATTGAATCGGCCAAGGCGATGCTCCATATTGCCTACGGTCACACCTCGCACGGCAGCCAGATCACCGACGGCATGAGCGGCTTGATCGAATTCATGAACGACAAAGGCTATCCGAGGAATTTATTCGGCTGGGACCCTACCGGTGCAGGCGGCGCCTTGCATTTATATGAAGGAGATGGCTATGGCGAAGGCGATCTGGATCACGATGTCGGCTATTATCCCGACTGGGTTGAAGAGACGCGCGACTACCTGGGCCAGCCAACAGCAGATGGACGCGGCGGCAGCCATCCCGACATGAACGTCATCATGTGGTCCTGGTGCGGCCAGCTTTCGTGGTACACTTTGGAGGAGGTGCAGACGAAATATCTCGATGAGATGAACAGGCTGGAGGAGGACTATCCGGGCGTCACGTTCATCTACATGACCGGCCACTCGGACGGCTCGGGACTGGAGGGCGCTCTGCACAATAACAATCGTAAAATTCGCGACTTTTGCCTGGCAAGGGACAAGGTGCTGTTTGATTTTTATGATATCGAATGCTACGACCCCGATGGCACATACTATGGTGATAAACACGTCTCGGATGACTGCTCGTATGACGGCGGCAACTGGGCGCAGCAGTGGCAGGACGCCCATACAATGGGCATCGACTGGTACAACTGCAGTTCGGCGCACTCGCAGCCGCTGAATGCAAACCAGAAAGCCTATGCCATCTGGTGGTTATGGGCGAGACTGGCCGGATGGGATGGCGGCGC
>RQOI01000575.1 GCA_003854995.1 Candidatus Zhuqueibacterota bacterium | reverse complement strand
GGGCTTGGCGCCATGCTCCTGTCCATCGCGGGACGGCCGGATGAAAACCAGGCCTTTGAAGTGATCGAAGCCTTTATCGACTGTGGAGGCGATTTTATCGATACGGCCAATGTCTATTGCCTGGACAATTCGGATCTAGGCCATAATGAGTGCTTGATCCACCGAGCGCTTGAGCGGATCGGCATGAGCGATCAGGCGATCGTCGCCACCAAAGGGGGGCTCACCCGGCCAGAAGGGCGTTGGGAAGTGGATGGCCGGCCCGAATGGCTCCGCACGTCCTGCGAAAAGAGCCTTAAGGATTTGCACGCCGAAGTCATCGAGCTGTATCAGCTGCATGCCGTCGATCCCAGAGTCGGCCTGGCCAGATCCCTGGAAGAATTGCTCCGTTTGAAGGAGAAAGACAAGATACGCCACATCGGCTTATCCAATGTGACTAAAGAACAGATTCAATACGCCTTGAGTCAGACCGAGATCGCCTCTGTGCAGAACCGCTGCAATCCGTTCCACAAGGCGGATTTCCACAGCGGACTGGTCGATTTTTGCGCCCGCCAGGGGATTTCCTATATCCCCTACAGCCCGGTCGGTGGTCGTTCCTGCCACGTGCGCTTAACAAATCATCCGCTCTTCCAGGCGCTGGCCCAAAAGTACGGCGCTTCCCCTTTTTGTATCGCTCTAGCCTGGCTCCTGCAAAAAGGCGAGCATATTTTGCCCATTCCAGGCGCGAGCCGGGTGGCGAGCGTGCGGGATAATATGGGTGCTGCGGCGATCACTTTAGAGTCTGAAGATATCGCTGAAATCGACGCGCTGCCTGATCAATAAAAAATAACGGCCGGCAAACCGGCCTGCCTCACAATAACAATTAAAACGGACAGGATTTTTTGAAAATATTGTTTGCCGTCCATGATTGGGGGCTGGGCCATGCGACTCGCGATTTAGTATTAATTCAGGCGCTGCTCGCGCGCGGCCATGAGGTCACCCTCGTTTCCGCCGGCCGGGCCTTACAGCTTCTTCGCCAAGAACTTAAGGAAACCTGCGCTTTCATCGAATTGCCCGATATCCCCAAGCCTTTGAGCCGGCGCGCCATCTGGTTTTATGTGAGGATGAGC
>RQOI01000089.1 GCA_003854995.1 Candidatus Zhuqueibacterota bacterium | reverse complement strand
GCCACTGATCGCAAGAACAACAAACACTGGAAAAAATTGTGCGACGGCCACTCGAACTATCTCGCCGCCAGCTTTACCACCAATGCGTTTATGACATTGTTCAATCGAAAGCCCAACGCTCAGGAACTGGCCGAGTTCAAATACCTTCTCGGCCTGACCGTCACCAATGGACCGGGCACGCTCTCGGCCAAGGGCGCCAAGGAATCGGTGAGCGCGCGAAATCACATTCCCACGGCATTCGCCGGCTTTTTGTGCAACACCGGCCTGGCACATGGCGGAAATGGGTTCGAGGCAGTGGACTATCTCCTGCAGCAATTCAAAGACTCGCCGCTCGCAGAACCCGGCGCAGATGAAAAATTGCCCCTGCAAAAGATGGCCAACACCGCTGCCAAGGAGTACGGCCTTTATAAAGCAAAACAAAAGGAAATGGGCGTCCTCGATTACAGACGCATCCCGTGCATCAATCATCCGGTGTTCAAAGACAATGCCGTCAATATCGATCCGAGAGAAAATTTTGTCCGCGAGCAATTGCAGAAACAGGGCTTTTATAATGTCTTTCTCGAATTCTACCACCACCTTGTGCATGAGCTCTTTCATGAAGGCGTGACGCGCAATGTCTTTTGCGTGAACGTGGACGCTGTTCTGGCCGTCATATCGCTCAAACTGATGTGGAATGATCTGCAAGCCAAAAAGATAACCTCAGCGCAGGCACAAAAGCTCGTCTTCACCCTGTTCATCCTGGGACGAACGGTGGGCACGATCGCCGAGATCATCGATCACCGCGACCGGGGCACTGACATGGATTGCCGTACGCCGCAAAGCGAGGTGCAGTACGTGCTGTGACCTAGCTGCGGCGAAAATCCGATTTTGTGCAAAAAAAAGCCCGGTGCGTCCGGGCTTTTCAGTTACTTTCATCTTTTTGATGAGAGACAGGCTTTGTCAGCCTTTCTCTGAATTTTCGTTTCCATTCGTCGTTGTGACGATGGTCCTGGCCATGATGCGGAAAGGTCTTGAACAGGATGTGGCTGAGCACGACCAACCCCCACGCCTGCCAGAAGGTGATCGTCGGCAAGCCGAAAATGACCGGCATCAGCCAGTTCCACAGCCACATGAGCACCAGACCGAACAGCAACGCCATGCCGGCGGCAATGAGCAAACCGACAATGGCAAATCCGGCGATCGCCAGTATCCGCAACGGCACGGGCGATTTCATGCACGTTTCATCAACATGTTCCATAATCCACCTCTAATTTTCGTTCAAGTCTTTTATCTCCCGCAATCGGTCCTGTAAAAACCGCACGGCGTAACGTTTGCGCGCGAGCAGCGTATTGATCGACTCGCCGGTCTCGGCGGCCAGTTCGCGGAATGTTCGACCCTCTATCACATTCTGAATGAAGGCGAAGCGCTGCTCATCCGGCAATTCATCTACACTGTCGATGATGGCGTCGACCACGCGCGCGCGCATCTCATCATCCCAGTCGTCCGATATCTCTTCTGCCAAAAGCTCCTGCAGGCCCATGCCGTTCGCCGCAATCGAGTCCAGGGGCACGGTCGGCAGTTTCGCCCGCCGATACCAGTCGATGATCTTGTTGCGCGCCACGACGTACAACCAGCCGACAAGATTATCCACCGTGTCGAGCACATTCAGACTGCGCAACGCCTTCACATAGACCTCTTGCACCAGATCTTCAGACTCGTACAGCGGCATCCGCGATCGCACATAGCTCAATAGCTTTTCATACTCGGACCGGAAGCTCTCTTCCAGTCGATGTCGTTGCCTGCTGCTCATCTCAACTTGATAGACGAAAAAAAGGTGAAATTATTGTATACAATGCGAATCATTTTTATTTTTTCCTTTGTTTCGCTATATTGTATCCACGTTTATAAATCAGGAATAACGAGCATCTAAAAAAGCCAGGATGAACCGAATATACTCTAATAAAATGAAATCTCATCATCAATTCTGTCATTTGTAATTTGTCATTTGTAATTTATCATTCGTCATTCGTAATTCGTAATTCCTAATTCATTAATTAATCAGAGGATGTGATGATCTACACAGCTGCCGAAAACCGCTACGACGACATGCTCTACAACCGTTGCGGCGCCAGTGGCATCCGACTCTCCGCGTTATCGCTGGGTTTGTGGCACAACTTTGGCCATGTGGACGCATTTGAGAACGGTCGCACCATGTTGCGCTGGGCGTTCGACCACGGCATCACCCATTTTGATCTCGCCAACAACTATGGTCCGCCGCCCGGATCAGCAGAGGAGAATTTCGGCAGAATTCTCAAAACCGATTTCGCCCCTTATCGCGATGAAATGACCATCTCGACAAAAGCGGGCTATTATATGTGGCCGGGACCGTACGGCGAGTGGGGTTCGAGAAAATATCTCATCGCCAGCCTCGAACAAAGCCTGCGACGCATGGGACTCGATTACGTGGATATTTTTTATTCGCACCGACCCGATCCCGATACGCCACTGCAGGAGACCATGAGCGCCTTGCATCAGGCGGTCCGTCAGGGCAAGGCGCTCTATGCCGGCATCTCGAACTATTCTGTCGAGCAAACCAAGGAGGCCATTCGACTGTTGACGGATCTCGGCACGCCTCTGCTCATCCATCAGCCGAGATATTCCATGTTCGATCGCTGGGTGGAGGACGGCTTGCTCGATCTGCTCGAAGACAACGGTGTCGGCTGCATTCCGTTCTCGCCGCTCGCCCAAGGCTTGCTCACGGATCGATATCTACACGGCATCCCAGCCGATTCCCGCATCGCCAAATCGTGGGGATTTCTGCGGAAAGAGGCGCTCACCGAGCCAGTCATCGAGAAAATACGCGCCTTGAACGAGGTGGCAGAGGCGCGCGGCCAAAAGCTGGCGCAAATGGCGCTGGCATGGCTGTTGCGAAAAAAACAGGTGACCTCCGTGCTCATCGGTGCGAGCACTGTGGGCCAGTTACAGGACAATCTCGAAACATTGAAGAACCTGTCGTTTTCACAGGCAGAGCTGAGTCAGATTGAGAATATCTTGCGGTCATAATAAATCGTGTTTGCTTTTACTCATTTTCGAGCTGTTTTGGTCAAATGAAAAATCGGTTGCACGTCGCCCTGTTCATACCCTGTCTTTCCGAGCATCTCTTCCCCGAATCGGCGTTGTCCATGGTCAAGGTGCTGCGCCATATCGGCGCCGAGATCGAATATGTGGACGGCCAGACCTGTTGCGGTCAGCCGGCGTTCAATTCGGGCTATCACCAGCAGGTCATTCCGCTGGCGGAAAGATTCATCGAGCTGTTTCATGCAAAGCAATACGTGGTTGCGCCCTCTGGCTCATGCGTCGCCATGGTGCGCAAGTTTTACTTTGATCTGGATGTTCGGCAGCAGTTGCACCAGGCGCGCGCTGAACTGGCAAGAAAAACATTCGAGTTCACGGAATTTCTGGTGGACGTCGCTGGAATTGAGGACGTGCGCGGCTCGTTTCCGCACCGGGTGACCTACCACGATTCCTGTCACTTGCGTCGCGAGCTCGGCATTGCCGAACAACCGCGCCAGCTCATCCGCTCGATCAGCGGCATTGATTTCATCGAAATGGCGCAGCCGGACTTGTGCTGCGGTTTTGGCGGCACGTTTTCTTACAAATATAAAGAGCTCTCCATCGCCATGGTCGAACGAAAATGTCGCAACATCGAAGAGAGTGGCGCTGAATTCTGCATCGGCGCCGATTCGAGCTGTCTGATGAATATTGAAGGCTATTTGCGCAAACACCATAAAAAAGCCAGGACGATGCACATTGCGGATCTGCTGGCGACGAGCATTGAAAACGGGAAAAAGAACCTCATCCGATGAACCTGAAAGCATCAGAGACAAAAGCTTACATCAAGGCGGCGCTCAAAGACAAAACGTTGCGCCAGGCCGTCGATAAAGCGACGCAAACCGCTCTACAGAAACGCGCCGTCCAGGTCGAAGCAGAGCCCGCCTGGGAGGAATTGCGCCACAAAGCGCATGCTATTAAATGCGAGGTGCTGGAACATCTCGATGCCTACCTGGAGCTGTTTGAAAAACAAGCGATCGCCAACGGTATGCAGGTGCACTGGGCGAGCGATGCGGCTGAAGCGCAACGCATCGTCCAGGTCATTGTCGAGGAGAATGACGTCCGTTCGGTGGTGAAATCCAAAAGCCTGACCAGCGAAGAAATTCATCTCAACAAATTCCTGAGTGAACAGAATGTTGAAACGCTGGAGACCGATCTGGGCGAATATATCGTCCAGCTCCTCGATCAGATCCCATCGCATCTGACCGCACCGGCGCTGCATCTGTCCCGCCAGGATATCGGCAAAATTTTTCAGCAAAAGCTCGGCGTCGATTACACAGAAGAGCCGACCGAGCTGCTCGCGATCGCCCGCGCCAAGCTGCGCGAAAAATTTCTCGCCGCCGACATGGGCATATCGGGGGTCAATTTCGGCATCGCGGCATCGGGCTGTCTGGTCATCCTGGAGAACGAAGCCAACGCGCGCCTTGCCATCGGCCTGCCCAGAACCCATGTCGCTCTCATGGGCATCGAGAAACTGATCCCCTCGTTCCAGGAATTGCCCGTCTTTCTCAAACTGCTTGCGCCGAGCGCAACAGGACAAAAGCAGACCGTCTATGTGAATGTCGTCGGCACTCCCTTGCAGAAAATAGCGGGCGAAGGTCCCGAACAACTGCATATCATTCTGCTCGACAACGGACGCTCCAAAATCCTCGCCGATCCGCAGCTGCGCGAGACCCTGTGTTGCATCCGCTGCGGCGCCTGCCTCAACGTCTGTCCGATCTATCAGCAGGTCGGCGGTCACGCCTATGGCTGGGTCTACATGGGACCGATCGGCGCAACCCTCATCCCGCAATACCTAGGCGAGCGGGAAGGCCGGTACGCTCCTTTTCTATCCAGCCTGTGCGGCGCGTGCCATCAGATTTGCCCGGTGCGAATCAATATCCCGCACCATCTGCTAAAGCTGCGCAAAAGAGTGGTCGACAGCGGCAACTCGAGCCGTCTGGAAAAGCTGGCCTTTCGCCTCTGGGCATTTCTCGCCAGACATCCGAAACTCTACCGCACCGTAACATGGTTTCCCGGCAAGCTGCAGTTACTGTCTAGAAAGCCCTTTCCGGTCCCGGCGTACTGCAAAGAGCGGGCGCTCGGCACATTCGATGTGAAAGGATTTCGCAAACGTTTTATTGAAATGGAGGAAATAAATTCACGCAAAGTCGCAGAGGCGCAGAGGATGCGCAAAGAATAGATGTCTTTGCCAATCCCCGCATCTGCGGATCATTGCGAGATTTTTAACAATGGAATCGCGTACCTATATACTTGAAAGCATTCGAACTGCTCTGCAAGCAAAGAGTCAGTTGCCAATGGATCCGGATCTCGATGCGACCAGTGCACGCAAACTGGCGCAGCAAACGCCCAAATCGCTCGACGGGCTTGTCGAACAATTCAGACGCGAGTTGGACAAGGTCGCCGCCGAATTCACGCACGTCGAATCAGTCGACGCGGCCGTGGCGCATGTGAGAACGATCCTCGAGCAGGAGAATGAATCATCGATCGTCATCGCCGGCGCGGAAGCAGCGGAAATCGCTGCCCATCTGCCCGCCAGCATCGCTGTCATGCATCCGGAGCAGTGGGAGGCGCATGACCGAGCAAAAGAAGCGGCGACCATCCGCATCGGCCTGGTTAACGCGGACTATGCCATTGCCGATTCAGGGACGCTGGTCG
>RQOI01000574.1 GCA_003854995.1 Candidatus Zhuqueibacterota bacterium | reverse complement strand
CGCCCGCGGCCGGCACAGCTCTGAAAACGATCGTGTCACCGGCTGCGCCGCCCTCTTTCAGCGCTGTGGCCGGATTATCGGCCGCAATGTAGAACGGCCCAAAGGCGCCGTCGGTCTGGCTGATCGTTCCTCCGAAGGTCCGTCGGTCTATTTGGGCGATGATCGCAGCGCCCGGCGCTGCCGGCGCGCCGGCGAGCATGAGGGTGCCAGTGAAACCAGCGGCCAGGACATTCATCGCCGGCTGATAATGCAGCTTTGTCGCTGGATCGCCAAACAGGATGTAAAACTGGACATGATCTGCCAGACTGGGATAGCGCGCGTACATCTCGACCAATCCGGCGTTCGAAAACGAGCCGACGATGGTATTGTTCAGTTGGAAGAGCGAGCCGTACATTTTTCGCCCCATGGCCAGCACTGGCGAGGGGTATGCTTCGCCGGCGCCGGAAAAAACCGTCACCGCGCCGCGCTGGCGCTCGCGGATGAGCGCTTCCGCCATCGAGTGATTCGCATCTTTTGAATCGACAAAATAGCCGTTGATGCAACTCAGCGTCACCAGATAGGGCGCCATGTTGTCATTGCGCAAGGTCGGCACATCGGCGCGTTCGAAATACTTTTCCTGCGCCCAGGTGCTGACCGTACCATGTCCGAGATAATTCACAATGAGCGTGCCGTCATTCATCGCCGCCTTGATGGACGTTTTCATATTGCTCTTGCCGACGACCGATGGGAAAATTCGTTTTTTGGTGAAAGAAGCGGGCACAAGGTCATTGATGAAGGCAGCGCTGCTGTCTTCGAACGCCATGACGCCGCCTTCGTTGTCATCGGCGACAAATGTAGCCGTGTTATTCCACTCGCCGGCGGCGAAATCGGTCGTATAGTTCATGACTTTGGCGACCATCACCGCTGCCTGCAGTGCTGTTCTGGCCGGCAATCGACCGAAGAGGACATCGGGCAACACGTCACTCCCCTGCACGCAGCCGAACCAGTTGTCGGATGCTGCTTCAAAGTTGTCTTCGACCGCTTCAAAAAGACGCGTCGGGATATAGTCGGATCGATCGCTGCCAAAGGAGGCGGGATTCAAGATCCGCGGATTCCAGGAAGCGTCCCCCAATAAAAGCGCGTAGGTCGGCAGCCGAGACCATGAGCTGTTGGCGTATTCGAAGAATTTCCTGATGGCCCAATCTTCATAAAAGCCATAGTTGAATTCGTCATAGATATCCTGCACGTCGATGACCTTGGTCGACAGGCCGTTGTTGGCATGAAAATCGGCCAGGAGCATCGCTTCATTGATAAAATCAGCGTGTGAGAGGATAATGTAATCGACCGAGAGCGCTGTCCGCAACCCGGCGCCGATATCCTTGCTAATGGTGTCCGGCTTACGTTTTTTCTCTTGCGACAGCGCATAGTATGTTCTCGATGTCGAGATATTGTCCTGGAATTCGACCGCGTCGTCATAGCGCAGAGAATTTGCATATGTGACAACATTGTTCGAATCCGAGATATCGTAAATATCGATGGTCGCCGCCGAAAAGCCGGAGAGCAGCAGTCTGTTGTCGCCGGATGCAATCGCTTTCAAAACGATTGAGTCATCCACCGCCACATTATAGCGCCAATATTCGACTTTGAAATAGTCATTGAAAAACCAGTCTGTGCTCGATCCGGTATCTCCAGGGCCAATGATCTCGACCGTGTTCATCCCCTCGAGCAAATAGCTCTGGTTAAAATTATTATTGGCTATCACGAATGTCCGGCCATCCCACGATCTGTCCAGGACCAGGTTGTCATTGATCTCGACCTGGACGTGATGATCCGGATTAATACTCGTATTTTCCGCAATGCCAAGCGCCTTGAGTTTAAAATTACAATCATTCGTTCCAGTTGCCGCCACATTCTTCATATCAACCGTGTGTGTCCGCGTGGCCGGCGCATACACCGGCTCCATAAACCACCGTTCATTATCATCATGTCCTGGATAACTCGCATTGCGGCCAAGATCAATTTCCTTAAAATAGGTGAATTTACCATAGGTGATGGCTGGGAGGCCTGCGTTCGGCGTCCCGTCGCGCACCGCCATGCGTTTGCCGGCGGAGGTCCCTTCAGTCAGCCAATAGATATTGGTTGCGGTATAATAGTTCTTGAAGGGCGTGCCGTAAAATTCGATGGCATCGCCGCCATCAAAAATGCCGTTCGAGTTGTTATCGAGCACCCGAATGGCGATTTCGACGCCCTTGTTGAACATCTTTATATTATTCACATTAGCGCCGTTGAGATCGTAACCAACGGCGTCGAGATCTGATTTTTCGATG
>RQOI01000573.1 GCA_003854995.1 Candidatus Zhuqueibacterota bacterium | reverse complement strand
CTCCAAATTTGCGTCTATATAAAGCAACCGCTGCCCCAAAGACAAAGTTTTTCTTCGCGCTCTTTCGTGTTTTCGTGCTTTGGTGTTGATCTTTTATCGACTTGGCCTCAATCCTCGGCTTCCTCGCCCAATCCCAATGCCCGGCGGATCGGTTCGAGACTGATCTCGGACCACGATTCGACATTCTTGTCGTCGAGCATGCAAATCTCTTCCAACTGGTCATAGGACATGAAGCCGCCCCAGGAGATCTCTTTGTCCCTGGCCTTGACCCTCTTCGAGCTGGTCTTGACCAGATAGAGCAAACCGAAATGCACGGTGCCGACCTCTGTTTGGTCATCGTTGATGTAACCGAGTATGGTGGGTTCATCATAGTCGTCGATCTCCACCTCTTCCTCGATCTCGCGGAGGAGGCTCGTCATGATGGGATCCTGCTCCTCGGAATCCACTCTGTCGATGTGGCCGCCGATGCCCCACGACCATTTGCCACGCAGACGATCTTCATGGTAATCGGCCGTGCCGGCGCGCTGGTAGGCAAAGATGTGACGGTTCTCCTTATTGACAATGATGGCATAGGCGATGGGTTGCTTGTAAATGGGATTGGGCTCGGCGAGCTTGCGTTTCATATAAAAATAGTTATCGTGAATGATACGGCGATAATTCACGCCATCCGCCGGCGCAAAACCCTGAAAATAGCTGTCTGAAAAGAGCGTCGCGCGGTCGACGACCAGGATTTCTTTGTTCTGTTTTGCCAAAGTCTACTCTCCCACGATTTTTCTGTCCAGGGCCGCTTTTCTCTCCTCATAGCCCGGCTTGCCCAAAAGCGCGAACATGTTCTGTTTATATGCCTCGACGCCGGGCTGATTGAATGGATTCAGGCCCAGCAACAAGCCGCTGATCGCCACGCTAAATTCAAAAAAGTAATACAGCTGTCCGAGTGTGTATTCATCGCGTTTCGCGAGGGTGATCGTCATGTTTGGCAGATCGCCCTCATAGTGCGCATAACTGGTGGCGAGATAGGCCTGCTGATTGACAAATTCGACGCTGCGGTCGGCGAGAAAATTGAGCTGATCGCTATCGCCGGGTACAGCGGGAATGGGGACGCGAGTGCGCGCCATCCCGATGGTCAGAAAGGTCTCGAACAGGCAGCGCGTCCCTTCCTGCATGAACTGGCCGAGAGAGTGAAGATCGGTGGTCAGATTCGCCGAGGTCGGGTAGATGCCTTTGCCATCTTTGCCCTCACTCTCGCCGAACAGCTGCTTCCACCATTCCGCTATAGAATGCGCACTCGGTTCGAACGACGACAGAATTTCGACTTTTTTGCCTTTTTCATGCAACAGGTAACGCGCCGCCGCGTATTTGAGCGACTCGTTGGCCAGGATATTCGGCTCAGTCTTGCAGAAATGCGCCATGTCCGCAGCGCCGGCCACCAGCGCGTCGATATCGCAGCCGGCCACCGCAATGGGCAGCAGGCCGACCGGACTGAGGACGGAAAAGCGGCCGCCGATGTCATCCTCGATGACAAAGGAGCGATACTCCTCCGCATCCGCAATGCCGCGCAGCACACCGGCGGCTTTGTCGGTCGTGGCGATGATGCGCATTCGCAGCTCGTCGCGGGAATATTTTTTCGCCAGCGCCGCTCGAATGAGACGAAAGGCGATCGCCGGCTCGGTCGTTGTGCCCGATTTGGAGATCACATTGACGTAGATATTCTTCTGCAAAGCATAGTCGAGGAGAGACGCCGTATAGTCTGAGCCGATGTGATGGCCGAAATAGATCACCCGATCGTTGCCGAGAAACGGATCGGCCAAAAAGTCGATGGCCGATCTCGCCCCCAGGTAGCTGCCGCCGATGCCGATGCTGACGAGGTGATCGGCTCGGTCACGAATCTCCGCGGCAATCTCTTTGATCCTCGGCAGCTGCGACTCGATGCTCCAGGGCAAATCAATCCAGCCGGTATAGTCGCTGCCGGCGCAGCTTTTTTTGAGCAGCGAGTCGTGCACAGTCGATACCTGTTGCTGCAGATTTTCAAAATCACTGTCGGTCACATAATTTTTCAACAGGGCACTGTCCAGAGATAGCTGTTTTGACATGGCGGCTCCAAAAGTGGTGAAGCAGAAATTAGTGATTTTTCACTGAAATGGCAAAAAAATCTTGCGCATGAAATGCCATTGGAGAGAAAAAGATATCCGAAGAATGGTTCAGTGAGTTGATCGAATGATCTGCGGCACAGAATCCACAATGAAAGGGCGCCGGCGAATGATGTTTGACCAGCGTCGATGGCCGTCTTTCACCGGCTGCTTTTTCACATCCTGCTTAAATGACGAGCGTTCATTCTCCTGCATCATTTGCGGTGCTGATCTTGGTCCGTTTCCACTCCCAGCCGAACAGGCGCGCGGTCAACCGACGACTCCAGCGTTTTTTCGACGCCCATTTTTTCAGGCGCGCGTGCTTTTTCTGCCCGGTTTCCTGGTGCAGGTTCAGCTTTTCATCGACGGTGAATTTTTTGAGACGCATCTGTCGTTCGGTCTCGAGGATTTCACCGGGTGAGAGGATGCCCTTGTGGACAAGGAGTTTGACGAGCGTTGACGTCGAAATTTCACTCGCAAATGCGAGTTCGTGTTGTTGCGGCGATGCGGAAGTGGTATAGTTTCCTTCGGATGGTTTGTCGCTCATGTGATGCGCTCTCTCAGCGAAATAGTTTTGCCAATATGATGCCCAGAATCAGCCAGAACGGAATGGAAATCAGCAATGCCCAGTTCATGCCCTTCAGAAAAGGGATGGAACGCATGCGGTCTTTGCGCTCGAGACATTTTTGGATGCGAAGTTTGAGTTCGTCATAGTTCACCGGCTTGACGAGATAGTCCTCGGCGCCGGATTGCATCGCCTCGATCGCTGTAGCATCCGATGGGTAACCTGTCAAAAACAGCACCGGACACGTTTTGTCAATGTCCTGCAGCTTTTGCAGCAATTGCAAGCCATCCATCTCGGGCATGCGAATGTCCGAGATGATCAGGTCAACCGGGTTCGTTTCAAAAACCTTCAGCGCCGCAAAACCGTTCGCCGCTGTCAGGGCTGAGTGCCCCCAGCGCTGAATGATGGCGGGCAGCTGATCCAGAATGTCTTGTTCATCATCAACGATGAGTATAGTCGCCATAGTTTAATCCGGATTTATCCATTTGATAAATGATTGACCAATTATAGGCAAAAAGCAAATGGATTGCGTAAAGTTAAGCAAATCATTTTAAATTGCAACGATTTTGATGAAAATTGCAGGAATTTCTATAAAGATGCGCTGTTGATATTATTCCAATGCGATCTGCGCGAGAAAACGTATGAGAACAGTGAAAAAGCTGGCGAGATTGTCCGCCAAAAATCCTCGTCTGGCCTTCAACAAAGCGCGTACAACCTGGCGGACCCAGTACCTCGCCAAATTGGATCATCGATTCAGGAATGGCTATGCGAGTCCGCCGGACTCGCTCGCTCTCAAGCTGACCAACGGCTGCAATTTGCGCTGTAAAATGTGCGGCCAGCCGCGAGAAGGCCATGCGCCCGGCGATGCCAAGTATGCGCCTCCCGATTTTTTCCGACAGCGCGTGTCAATTGAGAAATATAAAGAAATCCTGGCCGAGTTGAAGCGAGTCCGCCCGAATTTATATCTCTGGGGCGGCGAGCCGTTCATCTACCCAGAGCTGTTCGAGCTCGTCCGCTATGCCAAGGGCCAGAGATACACGGTGCAGATAAACACCAATGGCCTCTACCTGAGCAAGTATGCCGGCGAGATCGTGGCGTCCGGACTGGATGATCTGATCGTCTCCGTCGATGGGCCGGAAGAGGTGCACGATCGGGTGCGGGGTTTAGCCGGGACGTTCAACCTCATCAGAGAGGGCATCCATGCCATTCAGGCGGAGAAAAAAAGCCAAAGACGCAACTATCCGATCATTCGGGTGCGCGGCACAATCAGTCCCTATAATTTTGCACATATCTATGCGCTGGTCGATATTACGAAGGCGTTTGGCGCTGACAGTCTGAATTTCAACTGGACCTGGTTCACGACCAAAAAAACGGGCGAGGCATACCAAAAAATGATGCGAGAGGTTTTCAGCACCGAGGCGCGTTCGTGGATTCCATATGAGACCGAGGTGATCCTGGATCCCGAAAAAGAGCGAAAATATGACTGCATCGCCGCAGAGCTGCAGCGTCTGCAGCAGAACGATGCGGATTTTCCCATCAGCCTGTCGCCGCATGTGCGCGCCGAGCAGGTGCAAACATACTATGAGAATATTTACGAAACCTTTGG
>RQOI01000572.1 GCA_003854995.1 Candidatus Zhuqueibacterota bacterium | reverse complement strand
TATCCATTTTAACGATCTTTATGCCGCTCAATATCGGTTCGCTCGCCGCTGCGCCCACGGATGGCCTGCACGCGATGGAGATTTTGTCCGTCGCTCTCACGTCGGCAATCGTTTTGACGAGCGTCCTGTCCGCCGCACCGGCCTCGCGAACGATGTCGAGATTCTCCAGGACTTTATGTCCCTGGACGAAAACATCAAAAACGCGTTCGCTCGGTTTTTTGGCAAAAACTTCGGCAAAGTAGAGATCAACGGAGTACTCGGCTTCGTCAGCCGGTTCGAGAGCCAGCACGATTTCCATTACAATAGCGCCGGCAAATCCGGATGCGGCGATCCACTCATCGCCGTCACCGGACAATGTGCTGGAGTGTCTGCGGAACGGTTTGATATGCAGCGTGTCGACCTCTATGCGTATATCGGGCGATTCGCCGCCGACGCTGGGAAAATCGAGCCACAAGGTGCCATCCGCGTCAATGCGGTCGCCCGGGGCATTCAGATTGATGCCGATTCTCTGGATCGGTTTACCATTCCAGCTCCAGTTATTGGTCGTCCAGTACTCCAGCTCCGGCATATGGATGAGCGCGAGCGAGGTCTGGTTTTGGTAGCTGCACTGGCACGTCCTGGTATAGTCCGGCGCATTGAGGACGCCGTCAGCAGCGATCAGGTTCGAGGTGCAACCGGATTTAAAGCCGCCATAGTTGCCGGTGCCGCCCTCGGTGAACAGATCATAGAATCCGGCGGCAGCGGAGCGGAAGGACAGCAGATATTCGCCGGCGATGTTATAGTTGCAGCCATAGGTGCGCGTGTAGGTCCAGGGAATTTTTTCACCGGTCAACGGATCGGTGCGATAGATCTGCGCGCCGGTGAATAGATCATAGGCAGCGCGATCGGTGATGATTTTACCGCCGTGCAAGATCGGCGGATTATCATATTCGATCTTTTGATCCCAGATCAATTGGCCGTCTTCAGCTTTGTAAACGATCATCCGCTCGCCGACATCGTCCCGCACCATATCCCGCGACGGCCGGGTGGC
>RQOI01000571.1 GCA_003854995.1 Candidatus Zhuqueibacterota bacterium | reverse complement strand
GATGCACCCTTGAAGGCTTTTTTTTGCCCCCTTCCTGCCAAGCTCATTTTTTCAACGCTGCTAAAATCCCGTTCGCCACGATCTCCGTAACCACCCGTTCCTGCGCGTCAGCGGCGTCCCAGTCCATGAACTGCGAGTCGCAGGCAGTGGTGATGACCATGTTGAGCTCAGGGATATTAAAGATGAATTGCCCGCCGTAGCCGAGGGCAAAATAGATCTTGAATGATTT
Organism: Candidatus Zhuqueibacterota bacterium; assembly: GCA_003854995.1. GTDB lineage: Bacteria > Zhuqueibacterota > Zhuqueibacteria > Residuimicrobiales > Krinioviventaceae > Kriniovivens. Next base: position 1,650 of record RQOI01000571.1, on the reverse strand, counting down.
CATTTCGCCTAGCCACCACAGATGACTATAGGCGATGTCGTTGATGGCGCCCCAGGTGGGATTTGTGTAGGTGTAGGTCGGTGCGATAGATGCAGCGATCCACGCGGCCGGCACGATCTGCCGGCCGTCCAGGTTGCCATTGTTCAGGTAGAGCCAGCCAAAGCGCGCCATATCCCGCGGCGTGATGAACATATCGTTGCCGCCGAAAGCATAGCCCTGCGGATCCTGGGCCCAGTCGCGCAGCGTAATGCCGAGCGGCTCGAACAGATGCTTTTCAGCATAGTCGTGCGCCGGCACGCCGGTCGCCCGACTGAGCACCACGGACAGAAGGTGCGTCCCTACGGTCGAATATCGATAGCCTGTGCCCGGGACGAATATCAGCTGCATGCCCAGCGCTGTCCACAGCCAGTCAGCCGAGCTCGTCATGGCGAGCAGGATATCGCTATCGCCGTTGTAGCCGCTGCGCATGGTTAACAGATGGCGGAGGGTGATGTCAAAGATGCGCTCATCCCTGATGGCGGATGCATAGTCTGGGAGATAGGCCACCATGGGCGTGTCCAGTGTAGCGATGTGTCCAGCGTCCAGCGCGATGCCATAGAGTGCCGAGAGAAAGCTTTTCGACACGGACCGCACAGTATGGGCGTCGTCTTTGTCCGTGTTGTTATAATAGCGCTCTGCGATGAGGTGACCGTTGCGCGTCACCACGATCGCGTGGATGAACGGCTGGCGTCCTGCTGTCGAGAATGCAGCCTCCAGTTGCTCCGGATTGAGCCCCTGGCTCTCTGGCGATGCTAGAGGCCAGACATAGGACGCCGATTCCGGTGAGGTCAGGTCTTTTTGGCAATGGAGGAAAAGTGCTGCGACAAGGAGAAAAATATAATGTTTCATGCTGATCTCCGCTTGCGCATGCCAAGTTCACATTTTCAACAAATACTCCACCGATTTTCGCGGATTGATCAAGAGAATGCGGCCGTCCGCACTCTTGTCGATGCCCTGTTCGATCAGGCTGATGAGTTCGGTTGGCGAGAGCTCGGGCTTGATCGCCAGCAGTTTGCCGATCAAGTTGACGACGTTCGGCGACGCCATGGAAGTGCCGGAGGCCTGCATGCGACCGCCGCCCGGCACGACGCTCTCCACCTCAAAACCGTTGGCGTGCAACCTCACCTGTTGACCAAAACTGGTGAACGAGGTCTCCTCGCCGGCCTGATCGACCGCTCCGACGACGAGCAAGTTGGGCAGCTCGAAGGAGGAGGGAATGACCTGGTCAAATTCGACGTCGCTGTCCTCATTGCCGGCCGCAGTGACAAAAAGAATCTCCGGCGCGCTCTTGAGCGCCGCGTGCAGGTCGTCTTTATAGATCGTAAAGATTTCCCGCGTCATTTCCCGACGCTCCTGCGCATCTTTGCCGATGCCATTGGCTTCCAGCATGCCTTCGATTTCGGCAAATGTCCAGCCCCAGCTCATGTTGACGGTCCGAACGCCATGATCCTGAAAATATTTGACGGTTTTCATATAGTTATCCGCCGCCCGCTTTGCCTGTTCGATGGACGGTGGCGCCGGCACCTGACGATAGTCAAAAGTGACGCGTGCGCCCAGCGCGCGCGCATAGGGATTGCCGTCGATGGCGATGCCGGCGACGTGGGTGCCGTG
>RQOI01000570.1 GCA_003854995.1 Candidatus Zhuqueibacterota bacterium | reverse complement strand
GGGATGAGCGTCAGCGCGACGATGAGCGACACGGCCAGGGAAAAACAAATCGTGATGACCATTTCCTTGAACAATTGGCCCGCCAGGCCCGGGACAAACAAGACGGGCAGGAACACGGCGAGGGTCGTCAGCGTGGAGGCGGTGATGGCCATGGCCACCTCGTTCGTGCCCTTATTGGCGGCGTCGGCTGGTTTCTCGCCCTCTTGCCGGATGCGGAAAATACTTTCCACCACCACGATCGAGTTGTCCACCAGCATGCCGACGGCCAAGGCCAGACCTGCCATGGAGATGACATTCAACGTCAGTCCCATCTGGTCCATCACGGCAAAAGTCACGATGATCGACACCGGAATCGATAGAGCCACGATGATGGAGGTCCTGAAATTGCCCAAAAAGAACAACAGCACCAGAAATGTCAGCAGAACGGCCTGTATGGCGGTGCTGCCGAGGTTTGACATGGAGAGGCGGATGAATTCCGATGAATCGTAGAAAAGCTCCATCTTGACTCCTTTAGGGAGCTCGGATTCAATTTGCGGCACCGCTTTGATCACATCCCGGCAGACCTGCACCGTGTTGGCATCCGATTGTCGCTGCAGAACCAGCGAAACCGCCGGCTCGCCGTTGGCCCATATTCGCTGACGTTCATCTTTGAATCCATCGATGACATCCGCAACATCTTTGATGCGAATATTCACACCGTTCATGGCCATGACGCTGGTATTCTCGATCTCTTCGATGCTGGTGTATTCGCCCGAGGTTTGGATGGAGAACTCTTGACGCTCGTCATCAATATAGCCGGCTGGCAGCTGTAAATTGTTGATCTGCAGCGCTTGCGTGATTTGCTGAATGGAGAGATTGTAGGCGCGCAGACGCAGCGGATCGACCAATATCTTGATCTCACGCGCCATGCCGCCGGATGTCATCGCCGAGGCAACGCCGGGGATGCGCTCCAGTCGCGGCTCGATTTCCCGTTCCGATATTTTTCTCAACTCCGCCGCTCCATGCACCGGCGAAGTGACCGAAAAATACACGATGGGTTGCATCGAAATGTCAAAAGCAAAGATCAGGGGTTCTGTCACGTCCTCGGGCAGAGCATCGCGCACCCATTCGAGCGCATTTCTGACATCGATCTCCGCTTGATTCATGTCCGAGCCCCAGCCGAACTCGAGGCTGACCAGCGACAGGCTCTGTGCGGATTGTGAAGTGATTTTCGTGACATTTTCGACGACAGCTACGGTCTCTTCGAGCGGGCGCGTCACCACGGTCTCCATATCGAATGGTCCGACGCCGGTGTATTGGGTGATCAGCGCGATCACCGGAAACTCCAGTTTGGGAAAAAGATCCAGTTTGAGCCGCGCCAGCGAAAACAGGCCAAATCCAACTGCGATGAGATAGATCATCGCAAAGGTGACGCCTCTCCTGATGGCTGTTTCGGTCATTTTCATAGCGCATTCTCCTTCCGGATGATCGAAACGGCGAGGCTGTCGCGCAGGTTGTTCTGTCCTTCGATGATGAGTGAGTCACCCTCAGCAACCCCTCCATTGACAGCGATGTTGACATGATTGATATAGTTCACATCGAGCTCACGCTGCAACGCTTTGCCGTCCTCGACGACATACACCAGATATTTTTTCACCACCTCGTCCTGACCGGCAATCCGTTGGAGTGATGTGTTTTCGATCGTCGCATAGCGCGGGATGCTGATGACGTTTTCCAATACACCGGTGACGAGCGTGACCTCGGCAAACATGCCGGGTTTGAGCTCGTCCGATGAATTGTCGATCAGCACCTCAACAGATGCCATGCGCGTCAGCGGGTCCAGTATGGGACTGATTTTTGTCACTTTTCCGTCGAATATCCGGTTGGGGTAGCTTTTCACTTTTACTCTGGCCCGCTGCCCCGGTCTGATCTTGCCAAAATCGGTCTCGGTGACATCAAACATGGCCTTGACCTGTTTCTTCTGCACGATTTCAACGAGCGGCATGCCCATGGATGCCATATCGCCGACCTCCAAATATCGCTTGCCAACCATGCCGCTGATCGGCGCGGTGATCGTGGCGTCGTCCAGCGTGCTTTTGGCGCTGCGCAGGCCGGCTTCCGCCTGGCGAACCTGCGATTGAATGGCCTTGTACTGCGTTTCGATGGTGTCGAACTGCTGCTTGCTCATGGCGCCTTCATTGAAGAGCCGTTCAGCGCGTTCAAATTCAACCTTCAGATTGGCTGCCTGAGCTGCCAATGCGTTGAGACCGGCTTCCGCCTGACGCATTCCCTGTTCGATAGTGGTGGCAAAAATTTTGGCAATGGGTTGACCTTTGCTCACCACATCACCATCATCGACGTAGAACGCCGCAATTCTATCCGGAATTTTCGAGAACACTTTGACCGACACATCCGCTTGAATGTCGCCATGGTACGTCAATGTCTGTTCAACATTGCTTCGCTCGATCGTGGCAATGGTCACCGGGATTTTTATTTCCTCTTCGGTCTTGCTCTTTGATTGGCTGCAGCTGACGAGCAGCGCCAATGAGGCAAGGGTGATCAACACAGCACCGATTTTCTTCATTTTCAGACTCCTGCATTTATATCAGATTAGAGGATTTCTTTCAAATTGCCCGTCACTTTGCGGAGCGCATAGCGAGTCAACTGATATTCGTAGAGTGAGGACAAGTAATTGAGCCGCGCACTGGTCAGACCAACCTGGGCGGTGAAGACATCCAACTGCGTATTCGTGCCTTCTTCATACATCATGGTCGCCAGGCGAAATGTCTCTTCCGCCAGCTGGGCATTTTCGGCAGCAGCTGCATATTTTTCTTTCGCTTCACGAAATGTACTATAGACCGCTTCCACCTCAGCGGTCACGCCATCTGTGACGCTTTTCTCCGCATCCAGCATCATTCTATAGTCGATTTTCGACTTTTGGTACTGTTTGTTGTTCTTCAAGCCGGTGAAAAGCGGCAATTGCAGACTGACGGCAGAGGTGAATCCACGACTGTAATCGACGCCTCCGATCGTGAGTTCATTCGTCATGCCAAGGTACGAATAGTCTGTGGCGAAAAAGAGCTTGGGCAAAAAGCTGCTGCGCGCCAGCGCAATGCCCTGCCGGCTGATTCTTTTTTGCTCCTGCAGCGCCTGAACTTCCGGGCGCGTCGCCAGCGCCATCCGCTCATAGTCGAGAGTCGTCATCGTGGTGAATTCATCTTCCTCATATGCCAGCTGACCATCCACGTCAATTTCTGTCTCCATTGGCAGCGCCAGGATCATCTTCAAGCGCGTCAGGGCAATTTTTGCCTGATTGCGGGCCGAGATCGCACTGGGCTTGGTGTTCGCGACATTGACCTCGGCGCGCATCAGGTCAAACTTTGATGCCGCTCCGGCCTCGTATTTTTTGCGAACCATATCCATGTTCTCCTGCGACTGCTGCAGCGCCTCTTCCTGCACCTTGACGACCTCCTTGGCGATCAGGCAGGTGTAAAAGGCGTTCGCCGTGTTGTATAAAAGGTCCTGCCTGGCCTTTTCGAGGTTCCGTTCAGCCGCACGCGACGCTGCGCCCGCCATCTTGATGCCGGCAATGCCGGCGCCGCCGAGAAAGAGGGGTTGCGTCAGCTGCGCGCCCAGGGTGATCGTGTTTTCAAGGCCAAAGGAAATGCGCACGTAATCCGGCATGCTCTCTATGCCCGGGAAATCGGGCGGGAACATCAGTTTGATAAAGTTCGGTATGGTGCTCTCCTGAATTTCCCACGCATGCTGAAAGGCCGCCGAGGAGCTCAGCTGCGGCAGAATCGAAGAGTAGGATTCGACGACGGACGCTTTCGCTTTGTCGACCTCTTTGAGCGCGATCTGATAAGACGGATTATTCTTGAATGCCAGTTCGACACTGCCGTCGAGCGTCAGGACGAGCTTGTCCTGTGCCGGTAAATTGGCTACAATTACGGCTGAAAAAAGCAGCGCGGTGAGCCAATTTGTCAATCGGTCCATACAATCCTCCAACTAAAAATGGGCATACGATTCATTCGTTCAATCCTCTGAATAGTATTTCGATTATTTCTTCTGCCAATTCTTCCGACAGGATTTTCTTCTTTGTCGACAGCTGTTGCCACGCATAGTGCTGCCAGACGCCGCCGATGATCTGAGCGGCCAGGTCCGGCCTGGCAGCGGCGCCGAATTCGCCGGACTTTATGCCTTCATTGATGACGGTCTTTAAAATATTGCCCTGGTTGAACATCTGCTTTCTGAATTTTTCCAGAACTGTGTTGTCGGACAGGGGAATGGCGAGTGTCATGAAGAACTTGCTAAAGTCCGGCGCATCAACGGTGAGCTGGAAAAACTTTTTTGTCATCATTACCAGCTTGTCCTTCGCAGAGACTTTGATGTGGGCAATTTCTTCAAATGAAGAGATGACGTGTTGCAGGCCGCTGTCAATCAACGCCTCATAGATCCCCTCTTTGCTGCCAAAGTAGTAATAGATGGTCGGTTTGGTGACGCCGGACTGTTCCGATATCTCCCGCATCGATACGCCATCAAAACCCTTTTGCGCAAACAGGTGCGCCGCGGTGCGGAAAATGATCTCTTTTGTGTGTGTATGCTTTTCTGGGCTTTGATAGGACATTCGTTTTTCCTGCTGTAACAGCAAAGCTTACTTACCGGTCGGTATGTAGACAAATTATAATTTGGTAAAACGAATGGTTGATGAAAATGTTTCATCAATTTTTATTTTTTTGCTGAATATTAGATTTTTTTACGCTGCGGGAGGGCCGGAAGAATGACTTTGCTCCGCTGGCGTCATTTTCGCAGCGACGCCTTGGAAAAAACGTACTCCGGAATGGGCGGGTCAAATTGTATCTCATCCAGGATGAACTCGGTGCCTTTGCCGCTCTGCAGCTGGTCTTTGAAGGTCACTGACGTCGCCACCCAGCGACCGCTCATTCTCTCAACCTTGTTGATGGTGGTCGTCTTGAGCAGCTTGCCGCTTTTGGCAAAGCGCTCTTCTTTCAGCAAGATGTACCGTTCCTGATCCACCCAGACCTTGCGCGAGTGATAAGCGACAGTGGCTTGTTTGGCCGTCAGTTCGATAATCCAGCACGGCCTGTCGAGCAGCCTCTCTTCGCCGATGACGTGCGCGTGGTACAGATGGGTGAGCCTGGGATCTTCCATCATGTCCTCGTAGGAGAGATCCGATCCCATGACCGACTGGCGCAACATGTGACCGGAGATGCGAATGGTGCGGTCGGTCTGCGGCGAGTAGGTCCACAACTGATCATCCAGTTTGAGCATTTTCGTGCCCGCCTCGCGCGCCGGCGCCAAGTACTCGGTGAACGATTGGGTCTGACCCTTGATAAAAGATCTTGATTCGATAGTCCGGCTGCTCCGTCGTCCGTGGATGATCATTTTCGAAGTGAGGATTTTGGTGTCCGACGTCATATTGTCATCAACGCGCTGCAATATCTCATCGCCACCGGGCTGCGCCCAGGACG
>RQOI01000569.1 GCA_003854995.1 Candidatus Zhuqueibacterota bacterium | reverse complement strand
TATGCGCGGCTGTTTGCACTGCAGTCGCGATATTATAAATAGAGTCTGTTCATACAGGGATTCTATCCCGAACAGGGATTCTATCCCTGGACGCATAATGTCACCGGGCTAAGCCCGATTAAGAAGGACAACGTCCCAATCCATTTTACCTGTCCTCAGTCCCTCTTCATGACCGCAAGTCTAACTGTTGCCACTCGCGGCATGGCACGGCGCTGAACCCGGACTCTGGCACAGCGGCGCATAGGGCCCCTCCAATTGAGACGTCTTGCATCCAAAAAGGATTGATTCTTGCGGTTGGGTGCGGATCAGCACTGAGATGTTCGGCTTTCGCCACGTCTTTTTCATGATACATACTCCTCGTTTTCCTGACAGTCATTGTCATTCCCTTGCAGAAGCCATAGCAGAAGCAGCAAAACATGTTTTCCGATTGACTCCTTATATCTCCATCGACTGTATCCCATTATACCGAAAAACGGTGTGAATGCGCAGAATGAATATCTGTCGCCCGGCAAAACGTCAGTCTTTGGTCAAACCGATAAAAGATCAACACGAAAGCACAAAAACACAAAGAGGGTCACCAAGAAATCTTGGCTTTGGTTGCTTTGTATTTAAGATTTTATTTTGATGATAAATTTTTATCATAACAGCTACCAGAAACTGACCTTTTGCTAAAATTTCCTTGACATGCTCGCCAAAGCCGTTTAATTTCCGGTACATCACCAGACGACGTGGTGTAATCCGATCCCATCAACAAGAAAAGGACACCCCATGAAAGCTCTCATCACCGCCGGCGGCAAAGGCACCCGACTTCGTCCCTTGACGCACACGCAAAACAAGCACCTGCTGCCCATTGCCAACAAACCCATCTTACACTATGCGCTGGAAAAGATGGCCGATGCCGGCATCAGCGAGGTGGGCATTCTCACCAATCAGGAGGGAAGAGAGGTCAGGTCCGCGCTCGGCAGCGGCGACCGCTGGGGCCTGCACATCACCTACATTCCGCAGGAAGCGCCGCTGGGTTTGGCGCACGTGGTCAAAATCTCACAGCAGTTCATCGGCGATGACCCTTTCATCTTTTACCTGGGTGACAATATGGTCGTCGGCGGCTTGCACAAGTTCATTGACGCCTTTGAAAAAGAGGGCTCCAATTGTCACCTGACCCTCTCCAGAGTCAAGGATCCGGAACGCTTTGGTGTGCCGGAGCTGCGCGACAATCGCATCGTCTCCATCGAAGAAAAGCCGAATAAGCCCAAGAGCGAATTTGCCGTGACCGGCATTTATCTCTACGACGCGACCATTTTTGAGGCGGTGAACAACATTCAGCCCAGTCCGCGCGGCGAGCTGGAGATCTCCGACGCGCATCAGTATCTTCTCGATCACGGCTACAGCATCAGCTATTCCGAGATCACCGGCTGGTGGAAGGACACCGGCAAACCCGAAGATGTGCTCGAAGCCAATCG
>RQOI01000568.1 GCA_003854995.1 Candidatus Zhuqueibacterota bacterium | reverse complement strand
TCCATACGCAGTTGATATATTTGTCAGTGATGGGATTGCTGAGGCAGCCATTTGTCTGCTGAACTGTGACGGATCCTGTGCCAGTCAATGCCGTGAAGTTTATCTGCACCTTGCGGCCATCGCCAAACTCATTGAAATCATAGCTGGCGATGGAAGTGACGTCCTCGGCGTCCGAGATGGACGGACAGGCGCCCTTGGCACTCAAAGTCATTGTTCCATACAGAACAGGCAGCATCCAGGCGTCTTGCCACGGCGCAGACGCGATCGCGGCCGGCCACGCGGCGGTGAAGGTAGAATCCGGCATATCGAGCGAATAGATGTGCACGCCCATCGCGTTGCCAAGCACGCCATTGATAGAGCTGTTCTTCAGATCAATGCGCGCTTCATACTGAACATGACCGGATGTTGTCGATGCAGCACTCGTCACGCTGGCGGCGCTGACGGGATAAGCCCAGTTCATACTGAGAGGCCAGTAGCCGCTCAAGCCACGAAAAACAGAGCTCACCGAGCTGCCGTCCCATGAGGACCACAGCGTACCTTCCTCGGACAGGCTCGCAGCTGGCCAGTTCGAATCTTGATTTTCATCGAAATTCAAGCCCAGTTGATCATCGACGCTGAGGCTCGCGTTGCCTGGATCATCGACTGCCACGTATAAATAGTCATCATTGTTGAAAAGGTACATGGTGGCAATCGGCGTTGCTCCCGTAGTGATCGCCACAGAGGTTGCGTTTGTCCATTCGTCCGTCTGCAGGTTGCCATTGACAACCGGCGTCACGAATTTCCAGGGCGAGGTGGCGCTGTTTTGCGCGGACGGTTGCGCCGAGACTTTCAACGATGCTTCGCCCTCCTGGCCGTCGTAAACGCCCTTGATGTAGTAATAGTAGGTGACGCCGTTCATCGCCGTCTCATCGCGATAATAGAGGCGGTTGATGTTGGCAGCGATGATGGCATAGCCACTATTCTCAACGGTGCTGCGATAGATGGTGTATGAATCCGCCTGATAACCCATGCCCGCGGTCATCGCCATGAGCGTGTTTTGTCTGCTGCCCGGGCGCGTGCGTCCCGCAGAGACTTTGGCGGGGCGCCCATCGGCAAAATCTCGCTTCATGGTCATCGATGGCGCCATCAGCTGGCTCTGGACTGCGGCCAGTTGTCCGGGCGGTGCATCCCAGACGAGCGGCACCGCATTGTCATAGTCGCTGAACGCATGCACATTCAACGGCGCTGGTTTGCCGCTGCTGCAACCATTGTCGAAAAAATCCACGATCTGGTTCATCAGAGTTTCTTTTGAATCGACTCCATCGGTCAGACCGCCGAATTCAAAAGAAGCGCCGATGGTGCGATAGGAGGATGAGTAGCCGACAGCGCAGGCATAAGCAGGCTGACTGTTAGTGAACAGAACCAGAGCACCGTCCAGAGGTGCGATTCGATCTATGTATTGCTGACTCCCGCCATAACTAAAGCTGAGACCTGCGAAACAGGATGCACCCTGCAGTGTATTCAGATCGGCTTCGCCATCCGCTTCGCCGTACAGTTTGAACCACGCATGCAAATTGGTGGGAAAATCCCATGCCCAGGTATCGCCGCCTTCCATGTAGACGTTGCCGCCCGAGCTCAGATAAGCAATGACGGCATCGACATCGCTGCCGCTGCTCAAAACATAGCTGTTGGGGTAGACGCCCAGACAGATGAACAGATAACTATAGCTTGACAACGTGTAGCCGGACAGTGACGTGGACATGTCAGAAGACTGTGCATTCTCCGTCAGTGCGGCTTGTATCGCCTGTGCACTGGTCGCGGCCTTGCCACCCGGGTACCAGATGAGAGCGTCTGCGGCAGCCAAAAATGTAGCGGAAAATAAAAGGACAAGTAGAGTACATTCCATTCTTTTGATCAGCATTCATGTTCCTTTTTTTATAGTCCGAAAATTTGGCCTTTTACGCGAATATCCCCAGAAAAAAACTCGTAAATTATGGGCAAAAAGGAATTGCAGGATCAAGATGCGCGCATTTTTGAGAATACCGCTTTTTTTAATGTACGACACTTCTGCTCCTTTGCCGACATTTTCCTTACAAATTTCATCTCTTGCCGCTTGCTGCGCTGGACGAAAGGAGGAGCCTGTTCTGGGAAAAGCGGTTCTGTGAGGAGGCGAATGACTTTCGGATCGATAAAAATCATCTCGATGGCGATAGTATATGCCGGCGATTCTCAGATCAGAACGCCAACTTTCTTTTTTCGACTTGCCGATTATACGATTCGATCACATCTTCATGCGTCAGCATGCCGATGATTTTGCGTTCGTCGCGATAATCGACGACCGGAATCTGGCCATAGTCAAATTCGATGAATTTTTTCAACGCGCTCTTCAAGCTCTCAGCCGGCGTCACCGTGACGGCGGGAGTCATGAGATCCTGAGCGATGAGCAGATGATCGGCATCGCCATCAAACAAGACGGCGCGCACATTGCGCAGTGATATGATGCCGACGATCTTGTCGTTCTGATCAATGACCGGGAAATAGTTTTCCTCTCGTTCGGAAAACAGAGCTTGCACTCTTGATAACGGCGTATCTTGTCGCACCCTTGGGACGTTGTCGGATGGATGAAATGCCTGGTCGACGATCATCGTTTCGAGGACATCGATGGTGAAATCACCCAGATGAGAGGGTGAATCTGCCATTCGATTGACCTGCTTTTCATATAGCGTCCCTCGACCTGTCGCCAAATAGGCGGTGGAGGAACTGAGCATCAACGGTACGAGCAGTTTATAGCCGCCCGTCATTTCACTCACCATGATCATTGCCGAGATGGGCACCTTGGCGGCGCCGGCAAAAAAAGCGCCCATGCCCACCGGAACAAATGCTGCGGGATTGCTGATCAGTCCGGGAAAAAGTTCAGCGCAGAGCTGGCCAAAAGCACCGCCCAGCATACCGCCAATGAACAATGACGGTGCAAAAACACCGCCACTCCCGCCTGAGCTGATTGTGAAAGAGGTCGTGAAAATTTTCAGCAGAAAAGCGATGAGCATAAAGCGAACGGTCAGTTCGCCATTCATCGCCTGCTGCAAATATCCATATCCGGAGGCGAGGACGAACGGCGCGGCTATGCCGATGAGGCCGACCACGAGTCCCCCGATTGCCGGCTTGAGCTGCGCCGGAATTCTCAAGCCATGAAAGACGCGATCTCGCAGCCCATAGAATATCTTGATATAAACCAGGCCGACGCCGGCGCACACGACTCCCAGCAGGGCATAGAACACGAGCTCGACAGGATGATTAAATACAAAAGGCGGAATTTGGAACATCAATCCCCAGCCAAACGTGGAAGCAAAAATGGAATAAGCGACGATGGAGGAGACGAGCGCAGGGATGAGCGATTTACCTTCAAAATCACGTTTATATAAAACTTCTACAGTGAAGAGCGCCCCACCCAGGGGAGAACGGAAGATGGCGCCAATGCCGCCCGCCGCACCGGCCAGCACGAGCGTGCGGCGCTCATCATCGGTCAATTTCAGTACAGTGGCCAGATACGAACCAAATCCGGCGCCGATCTGCGCAATCGGGCCTTCGCGCCCGGCACTGCCGCCGCTGCCGATCGTAATGATCGAGCTGATCGCCTTGATGATCGGCACGCGCTTTCTGATGATGCCCCTTTTGTGATGAAAGGCCTCGATCATGCCATCGGTGCCATGCCCCGCAGCTTCCGGCGCCCAGGTGAAAACGAGGATGCCGGATAAAAGTCCGCCGATGGCGGGCGCCAGCAAGAGCACCCACCAGCGTATGGCGCCGCCGAGTGGGGCATGCCCACTGACTTCACCCGCCGGTTCCGGCGGAAAATAGTTTGCCGCCGAATGCAGGACGTAATGGCTGAACTGTGTCAGAGCCGCAAAAAACAATATCGCACCAATACCGGCGACAATTCCGACAATGATGCTGGCGAGAAACAGCCTCCCGCTCACATTGGTCGTATATTTTTCGTAGAGTTGTTGCAGCGGCGAGAGCCCTGTCATATCAAGTCCTTATCCCAAACGTCCCACTGCGATGCGCACCTCTGCTGTCAGTCTGCATTTACGCTTCAGCGTGCTCAAAAATGGATCGCACGGCAGGGGCTGTCGTCGCTTTCAAGAGTTTTTGCCGTATTTTGCTCTGTTTGAGAATTTTCGACAGCTTTTCCAGAACTGATAAATATTCGCCGACCGCTTTCATCGGCGTCCCCAGCAAGAATAAAAGCCGGACGGGCTCGCCATCTGCGGCCTTGAAATCGATTCCCTCCTGCAAGCGAACGAAGGCGATGACGATCGAATCAATGTGCGGAGTGCGAGCATGCGGCAGTGCGATGCCATTGCCAATGGCTGTGCTGCCCAGACTTTCCCGTTCCAACACAGAGTCTAAAAATTTAGCGGCATTCGACACAGCGCCATTCTCGTTCATTCTCGTCACAATTTTCGTGATCGCCTCTTTTTGCGACCTGGCTTCCATATCCAGTATGATGAGACTGTCCCGCATATAATCAATGACTCGCACACTCGTCTCCGATCAAAAAGTTGAGAGAGCACAGCCAATCTGACCATGCTATTACACAGCGTGAAATTTAACGATAGATTTTCAGAATGTCAACATTTTAACGCTCAACGTCGCGCGTGAGTCGTTGGTGTGGGGTATTTCAGATGACTTTTACAGCCGGATCGGCAGTCACTGGCGCCAAATCCAGGGACGATGATGGTCCCGGGCGTCGCCGCATTCACTGTACATTCTGCGTCGACGTGTTTTGTCACCCGGATAATTTCAGTCTGCGGATGAGTAAGAAGATAATCTATATGCCAGCGACATTTTTTCCCCTTGATCGAATGGCGCTCGAGGCGCTGTGTCATACCACGTCTGGCACTGCCCGTGTAGATATAAAGACCGGCCGGAAAAAAGAACTCTCCCAGCTTGCCAATCTGCAGGGAGATGTCCTGATGCAGGAGGATATGAAGCTGATATGTTTGCGGCGTCCCGACTCTCCCTTCAGCCATCACTCCTCTTCGACCTGCGCGTCATAGATGTCGCCTCTGACCTGGCCGCCGTTTCGTAAATAGACGATCACCTCGATGTCCTCTTCGTGGTTGATGATGTCACCTTCCACAACCGAATTGTCGATGGTGATTCGCAGCGGCGCTTTTCTATTGTTGTGACTTTTGCTGTCTTTGACCACGATGTCACCGCGCACGATGCTTTTTCGCGCCAGCGTGACATCGCCGTTAAAAGTCGAAATGCCGTCTTTGACCTCGGCGCCCTGCAGATCCACCGAGCCATTGACGGTTTCGATATCGCCGCCGACACGCACACCCTCTTCGCAATGGACGCTACCGTTGACCGTTTCGATGTCCGAAGCAACGTCTGACTTTTCGCCCACCCGAATGCTGCCGTTCACCGAATGAAGACCCTGAACAACGCAATCGCCGGCAATTTTTATCGAGCCATTCACGGTCTTGCAGCCACCTCTCACCTCCGCTCCCTGTTCAACGACGATGCTGCCGTTGACGGACGAACATCCTCCAGAGTGACGCTCGCCTTCGCTGATCCGGATACTTTTGTTCACCGTCGTCTCGGCTGAAACAGAGAGAACGAGCAGCAATAAAACCAGCACACTATAGAGCGTAATTTTCATGACCATTCTCCTATAACACCATTACAAACAAGAAACGGAATTCAATTCATATTGTTTCAT
>RQOI01000567.1 GCA_003854995.1 Candidatus Zhuqueibacterota bacterium | reverse complement strand
TATTTTATGATAATAGATCATGTGGTGAATCTGATGAGCAGCTTGATGCACAATATGGCTTTTGACTACGCCCTCAATCGTGACGAGCGGCGAGAGCTGTCGCAGTTGAATTCCCCCCGGCGCATCCAGAATTTTCTCGATGCCATCCCGTACAGCTGCGAGCCTGTCTACCGTTGTCCATTGCAGGTGCTGCGAGATCGTCTCGCCCACTGTTTTGACGGCGCCCTGTTCGGCGCGGCCGCCTTGCGCCGCCTGGGCTATCCGCCCCTGATTCTGGATATGATACCCGATGATCGTGATGACGAGCACATGCTGGCGCTCTATAAAAATGAGGGCCACTGGGGCGCCATCGCCAAGTCCAATACGGTCGGACTGCGCTTCCGCGAACCGGTCTACCGGTCGCTGCGCGAACTGGTGATGTCCTATTTTGAGCTCTATTACAATATCGAGGGTGAAAAAACGCTGCGCGGCTATACCGCGCCGCTGAATCTGCAGGCCTTTGACAGGTATGACTGGATGACGAGCGCTGCCTCGCTGGAACGGATCGCCCAACGTACCGAAGAGATCAGACGATATTTTTTGCTGACGCCCGCCATGATCGCCGGTCTCTCGCCGGTGGATGAGCGTCTATTCAAGGCGTGCTTCATGGGGGCGAAAAAAGACGGATTATTTAAACCCAGTGTGATAACGGCTAAAGATGGTTCATGATCAACCCGTGACAATCAGATGGCCATTCTATTTAACCGACTTTATGTCATATTCATTATTATTATTTTTCTCTCCACTGCCGGCATCCCGCAGCCTGAGGAGCTCTACTTTGAGAATCTCTCAACACAGGACGGTTTGTCCAATGATATTATCATGTCCATCATACAGGATAGTCGTGGCTTTATGTGGTTTGGTACCTTTGATGGATTGAACCGCTATAATCCGAAAGAGGATAATTTCACCCGCTTTTATTTTGCAACTCCGCAAGATTCAACTCTCTCTTACCACAATAATAATCTCATCATCGTAGTAACTGGTGATACTTCCAACAGGCTGCCCATTGCGACGTTGAGCGAATTAGTACGATTTGATCCCCGCACCGGCGAGACCGTATCGATCGAACCGACCGTGCCGGTTAAAAAGAAAAGTGATTATGCAAACAACTCAGCTACAGATTGACAATTAAAGATCATGCAAAAAAGTTGTTTTTGTCAGATTTGCCACAGAGACACCGAGGTCACAGAGAAACAACAAATTAGAATGTTATCGTTTTTTCTAATCAATGTAGTATTTGATTCTTATTATATGCTCTGTGTCCTCTGTG
>RQOI01000566.1 GCA_003854995.1 Candidatus Zhuqueibacterota bacterium | reverse complement strand
TCGTGGGATTGAAGACGCGAAAGTAAGGTGCGGCATCGCAGCCAGTGCCCGCAGCCCATTGCCAGTTGCCGTTATTGGCCGCAAGATCGTAATCGAGCAGTTTTTCAGCGAAATAGCGTTCACCCCATCGCCAGTTGATGAGAAGGTGTTTGGTGAGAAAGCTTGCTGTCACCATACGCACACGATTGTGCATGAAACCGGTTTCATTCAACTCTCGCATGCCGGCGTCCACCAGCGGAAAGCCGGTCCGGCCGTTGCACCAGCTGTCGAATTCATCTCTGTTGTTGCGCCACGCAATGTCATCATATTTTTCCCGAAAAGATCGATTCTCGACATGTGGAAAACGGTGCAGGATCATCATGAAAAACTCGCGCCAGATGAGCTCGTCGAGCCATGTCTCGTTCAGCAGCAAGGCGCGCCTGACGAGATCTCGAATGCTCACGGTGCCGAATCGCAGATGCACGCCGAGGCGGGAGGTGCCGGCGATGCCAGGGATATCGCGCTGAAGATGGTATTTGCGAATGAGCTCCTCATTGATCTCTTTGGCAGGAAAGATCGTGCCGACAGGCCTGAAGCCGATCTCCTGCAAAGAGGGAATCGGTTGCGGCGGTGTTTGCCAAAAATGGTGCGCGTGCGGCGCTATCGCATAATCGACATTGAGGACATCGCTGTCGAACAATTTTTTCTTCCATGCATTTTTATAGGGCGTGTAGACCGTGTACGGCTCTCTATTTGCTTTCAGCACATCATCCTCGGCAAATATCACCTGATCTTTCATCGCCTTGAATTCGATGCCGCGGGATTCGAGTATGGCCGCAATCTTGCTGTCTCTGTTGATGGCATAAGGCTCGTAATCCGCATTACTGTACACCCGTGCGATGTCAAATTGAGCGATCAATTGCCGCCACACCTCTGTCGGCGAACCATGTCGGACGAGCAGCGACGATCCATAGGACGCCAACTCATCTTGCATTTCGCGAAGCGTCTGGTGAATGAATTCGACTCGTCTGTCGCTCTTATCCCGCAGATCTCGAAGAATATCCTGGTCGAAAATGAAGAGCGGCATCACGGGATAATCGCCCCGCAACGCAAGATGCAATCCCGCATTGTCGTGCAATCGCAGATCGCGGCGAAACCAGAACACGGTCAGAGGCTGTTTCATCTCGTCAGGTCCGAAAGTTTTACTATTTTTTCGTCACATATTGATTTTTTGATTAAACAGAGACGATGATCGGATAATTTCAGCTTTTTCTCGGGAGATGTCATCGCGACAGCTTTCCTTTGTTTTTTTCAATTAAAGTGCTAAATTTTCTAAATTTGAACAATCGACTTTAGTTTTCTGCCGTGGTCATCAAAAAAAAATATGTAAGAGCTCTCTCGCCGCAAGCCGGTCTGGCGCTCAGTTTCATGCTGGTCATCCTGCTCGGCACGGCCCTGCTGTCGCTGCCCGTCAGCTCGAAAGCGGGGCCTGTCCCCTTCATCGATGCCCTGTTCACCGCAGCGTCGGCGACGTGCGTCACCGGCCTTATCGTCGTTGACACCAATTCATACTGGAGCACGTTTGGCCACATCATCATTCTCTGTTTGATTCAGATCGGTGGTCTCGGCACCATGACATTTTCATCCTTTGTCGTGCTGCTCGTCGGTCGTCGACTGGGCATCTGGGATCGCCAGGTGCTCGAACAGAGCTTTACCGGCGCAGCAAGAAAGTCTCTCATCCAGCTGTTGTGGGTTGCCTTTTTGCTGACGTTTTTATTGGAAGGTGTCGGCGCGATCATCCTGTCGTGCCGATTCGCCGAAGATCATGCCGTCGGTCAGGCGATCTATCTGGGCGTCTTTCATTCGATCTCTGCGTTTTGCAATGCGGGATTTTCGCTCTTTGAAGCCAATCTCCTCCACCATCGCGGTGATTTCATCATCAATATCACGATCATGACGCTGATAGTGTTAGGCGGTCTTGGTTTCTGGGTGATCTTTGACTTGAAGAACCTCATTGGGCGTAAGAACAAGATTCGTTCTGCGAGCCTGCACACCCGACTTGTGGTCCGCGTCACATTCTTCCTGATCAGCGCCGGATGCATCGCGCTGCTGCTGCTGGAATGGCATTCGGCTCTGCGAGGCCTGCCGATTGCCGAGAAAGTGATGGCGGCGCTCTTTCAATCGATCACTGCCCGTACAGCCGGCTTTAATACGCTCGACATCCCGTCGCTGGCCAATGGCTCAATCTTTATTCTGCTCATATTGATGATCATCGGCGCTTCTCCCGGCTCTTGTGGCGGCGGAATAAAGACAACGACTTTTGCCGTCGTTCTGGCGATGATTTATGCTCGCCTGAGAAATCAGAAACAGGTGCAGTTTTTCAAACGCGGTATTCCCGACGCAACAGTATCCAATGCCATAGGAATTGCCGCAGCCGCTTTCGTCATCGTCAGTACGATGTGCCTGCTGCTGATGATCACTGAAAGCTCGACGCACGCCCTCATGCCGCAGCGGACGCTGTTCGTCGCGGTCTTTTTTGAGACGATATCAGCAATCGGCACGGTGGGGCTCAGCATGGGACTGACGCCGGTGCTGTCGCTCGCAGGAAAAATAATCATCGTCCTTTTGATGTACGTCGGCCGCATTGGACCTGTCACATTGACATTGGCATTGGCCGGAGTTCATGCACGGAACTTAAGATATGCCGAAGACAACATCTGGGTTGGTTAAACCGTAAAGACAAAATTATGAAATCATTTGCGATCATTGGGCTGAGCAGTTTTGGCCATTTTCTGGCAAAAGCACTGGCATCGAGCGGTCATCAGATCATCGTCATTGACAGGGACGAAGATCGCGTTGAGCGGGTTAAATCTTTTGTCGACAAGGCCATAGTCGCTGATGCCACGGACAAAGAAACGTTGGCCAGCATCGGCCTCGGAGATGTGGATGGCGTCATTGTGAGCTTGGGAGATCAAATGGATGCGAGTGTGCTCGTCACCCTCTATCTCAGGGAACTCAAGGTGCGCAATATCGTTGCCAAGGCGCTCACCGAGGATCATGGCAAAATACTCAACATCATTGGCGCCAATCGCGTCGTCTTTCCAGAACGCGACCAGGCCTATCGCCTGGCTAAAATTCTGGAAAGCCAATATGTTCTGGACTCTATTGATTTGAGCGACAAAATAAGCATCATTGAAATCGCTCCGCCACGAGAGTTTATCGGGCGAACGCTGGGCGAGCTCGATTTACGCCGACGATATGGGGTGCTGGTGCTGATCATCAAGGAGGTTATACCAGAAGAAATTGTCTTTGTCCCTAATCCCGACCATCTGATCAAGGATACCAGCATCCTGATGATCCTGGGAGAAAACGATAAACTGGCAAAAATTAAAAAGATGAAATAAATTGTCGCTTGCCGACATACATATAGCTGACATATTTTAAGCAACAAGAGAGGTGACCTTTGGCCGCACATCTCATCAGAGTGTTTCGAGAACTCGCAGACATGGCGCCTCGCCGGGGGACGCCGCGAACGCTTTTCTACAACGATGTGGATGATGTCTGCGTCGGGAATTGGGTGCCCAATACGGACATTTTCGAGACCGATGCAGAGATCATCATCCGGCTGGAGCTTGCGAATGTCTCTCGCAAAGATATTTCGATCAAGGTGAAAGATGGCAAGTTGCACATCACCGGCTATCGCCAGGGAATACAAGAGACGCACAGGCTCTATTTTCACCAGATGGAAATACACTGCGGAAACTTTTGCAAGGTGATTACCTTGCCCGCAGCCCTGGAACACAACGAGATCATCGCTTCTCTGCAGGACGGGATTCTCGATATCAGAATATCAAAGCAGAGTAGCCCGGTGGAAATACCAATCGTCCTTGAGACCGATAGAAATAGCGACCGCTAACATGAGGAACACGAGATGGATGAAAATTTCGAATTTGCGATAGATCAAAGCAGCTCTGATAACGCCAAAATTCCGTCGGATCTTGCGATCCTTCCCCTGCGCGACACCGTGGCCTTCCCCAATATTGTTACGCCGCTGGTTGTGGCGCGCGACAAATCGGTGCAGCTCATCAATGACGTCATCGCCGGCTCGAGAATATTGGGTTTGGTGGCGCAAAAAGAAGCCGATAATGAAAATCCCACCGAAGCCGATATCTATAATTATGGCGTGGCGGCCATCATCTTACGAATGCTGAAATTTCCGGACGGATCTCTCAGAATACTGGTGCAGGGGATTGCCAGGATCAAACTGTTGAAAGAATTACAGAGCGAGCCCTATTTCAAATTCAAAATCCGGATACTGAGCGATCACTATGATAACAGCACCGAACTGGAGGCCTTGAAACGAAATGTCGCCATTCAATTTCAAAAAATTGTCTCCCTGGTGCCGCAATTGCCGGACGAGCTGCAGGTGGTCGTCGTCAATACCAGTCACCCCGGCAAACTGGCTGATCTGGTCGCATCGAACTTGAACTTGTCGGTCGCCGAAAAGCAGCACATTATTGAGGCCATTGACGTCAAACAACGACTGGAAAAACTGACCATCTTTGTCAGCCGCGAACTCGAAGTCCTGGAAATGGGATCAAAAATTCAGGATCAGGTGCAAACCGAATTGGGCAAAAACCAAAGAGAGTACTTTTTACGCGAACAGCTGCGCGCCATTCAAAAAGAGCTCGGTGCTGGCGATGAACGATCCATGGAAATTGACGAGCTGTCGGAGAAAATCAAAAATGCCGCCATGCCCGAAGAAGCTGAAAAAGAAGCGCGGCGAGAACTGGACAGACTGTCGAAAATGCAGCCAGGCGCTGCCGAATATACGGTGTCACGTACCTACCTCGATTGGATGATCGCACTGCCCTGGGCGATAGCGACAGAAGACAACCTTGACATCGTCGCCGCTCAGAAGGTGCTGGACGATGATCATTACGATTTGGAAAAAGTCAAGGAGCGAATAATCGAATATTTGGCAGTCCGCAAACTCAAAAAAGACTCAAGGGGCCCTATTCTCTGCTTCGTGGGTCCGCCAGGAGTGGGCAAGACCTCTCTGGGACGATCCATCGCGCGCGCCATGGGACGAAAATTCGTGCGCATCTCGCTGGGCGGCGTTCACGATGAGGCGGAAATCCGCGGCCATCGACGGACCTATATTGGCGCGCTGCCCGGCCGCATCATACAGGGAATAAAAAATGCCGGCAGCAACAATCCCATTTTCATGCTGGATGAAGTCGATAAAATTGGCCAGGATTTTCGCGGCGATCCCTCATCCGCGCTGCTGGAAGTACTGGACCCGGAGCAGAATTTTTCCTTTTCAGATCACTATCTCGATATCCCCTTTGATCTCTCCAGGGTGATGTTCATCACAACGGCCAATATTCTGGACACTGTTCCATCTGCGCTGCGGGATCGCATGGAGGTGATTCATCTGTCAGGGTATATTGACGAAGAAAAAGTGCAGATTGCCGGCAAATATCTCATTCCTCGCCAGGTGGCAGAAAATGGTTTGAAAAAGAAGAACATTGTCTTTCACAAAAGTGCTGTCAGCAAAATCATTCAAGGCTATACGCGTGAAGCGGGCGTTCGTAATCTGGAACGACAAATTGCGACGATCTGTCGCAAGGTGGCCAAAGAGGTCGCGGCCGGCAAGACTGAAAGACAATTCATCAAGGCCGAAGATCTGGTGACTTTTTTGGGGCCGGAAAAATTCTATTCAGAAGTGAAGGAGCGAACAGCTCAAAGTGGCGTCGCCACCGGTCTGGCATGGACGCCCACCGGCGGCGATGTCCTCTTCATCGAAGCCTCACAGATGCCGGGATCGAAAGGGCTGATTCTCACCGGCCAACTCGGCGACGTGATGAAAGAGTCGGCGCAGGCAGCCCTCTCGTACATCCGCTCGAGATCAGGCGATTACCAATTGGGCGAAGATTTTTTTGCCAAAAAAGATATTCATGTCCATGTGCCGGCCGGCGCCATACCAAAGGATGGTCCTTCAGCCGGAGTGACCATCTCGACAGCGCTACTCTCCCTGTTGTTGAATAAAGTCGTTCGAAATGATATGGCCATGACCGGTGAGATCACGCTGCGCGGCAAGGTCCTGCCGGTCGGCGGAATCAAGGAAAAAATGCTGGCCGCGCGTCGCGCCGGCATTCAAAAAGTCATTCTGCCGGCAAAAAATAAGGACGACCTGGAAGAAATTCCCGAGAACGCCAAACGCGGCATGACCTTTTACCCGGTAGATACACTGGATGATGTCTTTAGGCTCGCGATCAAAGGTTTGGGAAAATGACCGTCATTCATAGATGCGGCGCTCAGCATCCCAGTGCTGGATGATGAATGACGATGATGCTGCCGCCGTGATGTTGTCAATGGTAAATTGTTGGTCCTGAATGATCCAGAATTGGCCGGCCGGCACAGACAGACTGAGGGTCGCCTGTTCATCGCCGCAGAGGGTGATCGTGCCGCGAAATTTTATTTTGCCGCACGGTCTTGCGGCTGCCTGCTGCAGCTCGATGCAGATCGTCCCGTAAAATTCATCAATATCGAAAAAAGATTCTGCAAATATCTCGAAAAATTCTTTGCTGTTCAGCACATGCGGACTCGCCCAGTTGCCGGTCAACGTGGGATATTTTCTTGTCGCATTGCGATTGGTCAGAATCACCTGATAATCCCCAAAAGCCGTTTTCATCCTGTAAATTTTAAACAGCGATGAATGAAAGGCAAACAGGTCATCCCTTTTCCGCAGCGCGATGTGGTTCCAATGCTGGTACGCGGCCGATTGGGGACCAAGAATATACATGGATGACTTTTTGTCAAAGTGGGAGACGCCATGGCTGTCCTGATAGGTCGTCATGGCGGTGGCGAGTGAGGCTTCAAAAGTATAATCGATATAGTGGTCTTGTTTCTTTTCCTTCAGCGCCATTGGCAGCTCTTGCAGATGTCCGTACACATCACGCATGATGCCGACAGCGACATTCGTGTTGTAACCGCCTTTTGCGGACATTAATTGATCAATATCAGC
>RQOI01000088.1 GCA_003854995.1 Candidatus Zhuqueibacterota bacterium | reverse complement strand
TGTTACAGAAATATGGCGGACTGCGCGGCCTCGACACCCAACCGGCATCGGTGCTGTGCGGCGAATACGGCATTGGTCCGGCCAAGGCGGCGCAGATCAAGGCGGCGCTGGAACTGGCCAAACGACTGGTGCAGCAACAGTGGAGCAAAAAGGAGAGATTGACTACCTCCGAGGATGCGTACCACTATCTCCGCCTGCGCATGCGCGATCTCTCGCGCGAAGAGTTTCGCGCCCTGTTCCTCACTTCCGCCAACGAGATCATTGCGGAAAAGACCCTGTTCGAGGGCAGCCTGCGCGAGAGCGTCGTGTCGCCGCGCGAGATCATCCTCACGGCGCTGCAACTGACAGCAGCAGCGGTCATCCTGCTGCACAACCATCCCAGCGGCGACCCGAATCCGTCGCGCGAGGATAAGCTGGTGACCGATAAAATCGTCAAGGCCTGCCGCTATGCGGATATCCAGGTGCTGGATCACATCGTGGTCGGCCGCGATGACTATTTCAGCTTTGCCGATGAAGGGATTTTGTAAACCAGGTGAGACGATTGATGACACTCTTTTTTTTATGCGCTCTGCACGCCTGCGTCACTGAGCCGCAAGTGCACGTCGGCACTACCTATCTGCGGGAGCAACGGATAAAATTGCCGCACGTCAATGGCCTGGATCGCGTCGCCAAAGGGACGAGCATGCAGATACGCGGCGTCTATTGGCCACACTTTTATGCCGTGCGCCCCTGGCCGGCGATCGTGCGGATCAATCCGTCGGACCAGCTCGAATTTGTCCTGTTGACCGATTCTCTCGACGTCCCGCACGGCGACGTCGTCCATCTCACCGGCACGCCGGTTGACGGTGTAATATCCGGAGGGGTGTACGAAAAAAAGATCACCATGCTGCACGCTGAACAGTTCACCATCGAGCGGGCGACGCATAAAGTGCTGGCTCGGGCGCACCGAGATTACCAGACCCTGCGCGGCCAGCTGCATGCGCGGGCGGTGCAGCCGGGATCAAAATTGGCCTGGCCGGATCAACCCGACTGGCAGCTCATCGTCGATGAAAAGCGCGCCACGGTCGTCGCTCTTTTTGGCGCTGCGGATCTCATGTATGCGGTGGACGTGAATCTGGTCTACGATTTGCAGGGTCAAAAACTGCAGGAGATATACGCGCACGAATGGTTCAAAGGCGAGTAGAGGTCATGATGAAGAGATGGTTTTATGGCGCAATGCTTTTTCTGGCCGGCCTGGCGTCGGCGGACGACGATGCGACGGCGCTCGTTCGCATCGATATCACCGGCATGTCGGAGCAGGAGATCGGCCAGCTCGCGGCGATGAATATCGATATCACCTCCATCCAGCGGGCGCAGGGTCGAATGGATGCGATCCTGACCGGCGAGCAGCGGAGAGCAGTGGCGGCGCGCGGCATCGCCTGTCAGGCGATCATCCCGGACATGTCGGCCTATGCCCAGCGATTGCGCGATGAAAATTACTTTGACCATTTTCATGACAACGAGCAGATCCTGCAAAAACTGCGGGCCGCGGCCGACGATCATCCGCATATCTCAGCACTCGTCGATATTGGCGACAGCTACCTCAAAACAATTGGCCGCGGCGGTCACGACATTTGGGCGCTGAAAATATCCGATGAGGTGGACGTCGAGGACTCGACCGAAGCGGACGTCCTCTACATGGCCAACATGCACGCGCGCGAAATCATCACGCCGGAGATCATCCTGTTCTTCATGGACTACCTGCTCGACCATTACGGGAGTGATCCGTATGTCACCCATCTGGTCAATCATCGCGAGTTGTGGCTCATCCCGACCTTTAATCCCGATGGCCATGAATACGTCTTCACCGGCGATGCCACCTATCGCGACTATCCCGGCGTGACTGATCCGCTGTGGTGGCGAAAAAATATGCGCGATAATGATGCGGACGGACAGTTCAATCCTCTGTATGACGGCGTCGATCTGAACCGCAATTTCGGCTTCATGTGGGGCGCCGATGATGCGGGATCGAGCGGCTATTTTAGCGACCCCACCTATCGAGGGGCAGCGCCGTTTTCCGAACCCGAGTCGCAGCTCATCCGCGAACTTGTCCTCAAACACCATTTCATCATTAGCCTCTGCTACCACAGCTACGGCAATCTGTGGCTCTATCCCTGGGGCTACACCTTCGAATCGGCGCCGGAACCGGATGTGACGATCTTTCGCGCGCTGGCGGACAGCTGCGTCACTTTCAACAAATACAAAGCGGAGCCGAGCGCGACGCTCTATCTGGTCAACGGCGACACAGATGATTGGCTCTACGGCGATCAGGGCGTCTGGGCATTCACGGCCGAGGTCGGTGACGCCGCCATCGATCACTATTTTTTTCCCGACACCAATCGGATCTTGCCGCTGGTGCTGGAAAATCTGGGGCCGAATCTGTTCATGGCCTATGCGGCCGGGGAAGAGCCGATCGTCAAGCACGTCGCCACCTTGGACACCATCGAACAGAATGGGATCTTTGACATCACGGCAACCATCGCCCATCCCATCGTGCTGACCGACTCGGTCGCGCTTGACAGCAGCAGCTTTCGAATTTACTATCGCCAGGAGAGCGATGACCATTTTACTTCTACGCCACTCTCCTTTGCTGATTCGCTGCATGTATTCAAAGGCGCCATTCCAGCAGCGGGTCTGAGCGGGCTGATCTATTACTATGTGGAGGCGCAAGACAGCTCGGGCCGGCGAGGGACATCACCACTGGCAGCGCCGTCAGCACTGGATTCTTTCTACGTCGCCTTGCCGACACATCAGCTGCGGCAAAAAGCCGAGATCGTGCAGCTGTTCCAGCTCGAGCAAAACTATCCGAATCCGTTCAATGCATCGACGCGCATCACCTTTCAGCTGCCAAAAGCGTGTCCGGCCAGCGTGGATATCTATGATGTCAGCGGCCGGTTTGTGCGGAATCTGTCGCAGGGAATGCTGGATGCCGGCAAACATGCAGCTTTCTGGGATGGCAGGGATATTTCCGGCAGAGCAGTGGCGTCCGGCATCTACTATTGCCGATTGCAGGCGCCGCTGCTGCAAAAATCGATCAAGATGGTGCTGCTGCGGTGAAAAGGTCTAGACCGGGATATGCCAAAACTGTAAATGTTTGCGCAGTCATCCTCAGCCGCAATGAAATAGGGTGAACATTGGCGCAGCTTTTGGCCGCAACCAAAACTTCAGGGATAAGTGGTCCCCTCATCTCATGAAGCGAGAATGACTGCGAGCCGCAGGTGTCCCTATGTCGTTTTTTTATATTTGAGCGATGCGAACACTGTCATCGTTATTGCCAGCAGTGACAGACGTAAAATATCCCATCTGATATCCCACAGCCCGGAACCCTTGAGCACAATCATGCGAATGACGCGAATGAGATAGGCGGCCGGATTGAGCTGATTCACCTTTTGCGCCCAGTCCGGCATGCTCTCCGCGGGCGTAAAGATGCCGCTCATGAGCATGAAAATCATCATGAAAAAGAAGCAGATGAACAGGTACTGCTGCTGCGTATCGGCGAATGTGCTGAGAAACAACGCCAATCCCATGACCGCGATCAGATAGATGAGGGTGAATCCGAACAGCAGCAGGATGTTGCCCGCAAACGGCATCCCATAGACCAACCGCGCCAGGGCCAGACCAAAGGCCAAATCCACCACGCCGATGACCATGAATGGAATCATCTTGCCGAGGATAAATTCGTGCTTTTTGATCGGCGAGACGTTCATCTGTTCGCTGGTGCCGATCTCTTTTTCGCGCACCAGGTTCATGCCGGACAGGAGAAAACCGATGGCGGTCACCAAAATGGCCAGGATGCCGGGCGCCATGTAGATTCGGTAATCGAGTTCAGGATTGAACCAGTAACGTGTCCGCGTGTGGATCTGCGGTGCTGGCGCGACCGGCTTGATGACGACGTGCTGCATGGCAATGTTGCGGTGAAAATCGGCGATGACGCCGGTGAAATAGACCAGCGTCGTCTGCGCCAGCGCGCCGTTGATGCCGTTGATCAACAGCTGCAGCGTCGCCGCATCCTTCACCATCAGGTCGCGTTCAAAAGCGGCAGGGATGTTGAGGATGACATCGATTTCATCGCGATGCAAGAGTTCCTGCGCTTCCTTGGCTGAGAAGGTCATCCGGTTCACCCTGAAGAACGTTGATGCCTGCAGCGCGTTCACCAGCTCGCGCGAGGTCGAAGACAAGTCGTAATCCACAACGCACAGATCGATGTTCTTGATGTCAAATGTCACTGCCGGAACCAGAACGAGCATCTGTACAATCGGCACGAAAATGATGGCGCGCGCCATGAACTTGTTGCGGCGGATTTGAATGAACTCTTTCTGCAAAAGATAACCTAATCTGCGCATGGCCTTCTAACCTCAAGTCGTTTCAATGCGGCCATGGATCCGGCATAGCCGGTGGCCGCCTGGAAAGTCATCTGCATTATTTGCGTTGAATTCGTAACATTCCTCTTTGCTGTCCGACAAAACGGGCTCTCCCTGTTTTCATTCCAGCCGCGTCTTGAATTTTTTTGCGCTGATGCCGATGAACAGGGCGGTCATCGCGATCAGGATGAGCGTCTCCTTCCAGACAAATCTGAGCCCGACGCCCTTCAGCATGATGCTTTTGCAGATGGCTATGAACCATCGCGGCGGCAATATCAGACTGATGATTTGATAAAAGAGCGGCATGTTCTCCAGGGGAAAGATGAACCCGGACAAGAGAATGCTCGGCAGCATCAAGCCGATGAGAGAGATGAACATGGCCTGCTGCATGGTTTTGGAGACCGTGGATATGAGAATTCCCAGAGACAGCGCCAGGCTGATATAGAGGATGCTCTCCAGCAACAACAGCGCCAGGCTGCCGGTGACCGGCAAGCCGAAGACAAAGTTGGCCAGGGCTAAAATCAGCAAGACGTCTCCGAACGCGAGCACCAGATAGGGCGCCACCTTGCCGATGATGATCTGCAGCGGCCGTAGCGGCGATACGAGCAGCACTTCCATGCTGCCAAACTCTTTTTCGCGCGTAATGGTGATCGATGTCATGAGGGCGCAGATCAGCATGAGGATGAGAGTGATGAGCCCTGGAACGAACATGAATTCATCCCGCAGGGCGGGATTGTAGATCATTCGCACTGCCGGGGCTATTTCCCGGCTGCCCGGTGCAGCCAGTTCGCGATTGAACTCTGAGACGATGGCTTGGCTGTAGGAAGCGATGAGTCGCCCGGTATTGGGCTCCGAGGCGTCAATGATGAGGCTCATCGTCGCCACGCCCTCACGCATCAATCGCGCGCCAAAACCTGCCTCAAAGGCGAGAACCTGTTTGATTGTTCCGGTTTTGAGATTGAAATCCACCTCCTCCATGGAGTTGAGCGTATGACTGACGCAAAAGAATTCGGACGCGTCAAATTTATGGATGAGCTGTCGGGTGATCTCATCGCGGGACAGGTCCAGCACAGCGATCTGCGCTTCGCGGATATCCATGCGGATCACGTAACCGAAAATCATGATCTGCGCTGTCGGGATGCCAAACAAAATGACCAAAGTGCGCGTATCACGCAGGATGTGCAGGAATTCTTTGTGGATGAAGGCGAGGAGGCTGTGCATGGTTTCAATTCCATATGGATTAAATGTTAAAGAATGAAGAAGTAGATAGTAGGTAGTAGATAGTATGTAGTATGTAGTATACCCTACTCTGGTGATTGTCGAATGTCGTGCGGCTGTCATTTCATTTGAGTGCATTTTGGAGTCCGGTCAACATTTTCAGTATTTCCTGCAATTTCTGCAACAGTATATCCGCATCAGTTTCGTCGATATATCCAAGTTTTTTTGCTATGAGAATTTGTGTTTGCAGTTCATAGGCTGAGCCACGTGCCATGCGGATGAACCGGCTGAAATCCGCCTTCGACGCTCTGCCCGCACCTTCAGCGATGTTGGAGGAAATAGAGACCGCGCATGAACGCATCTGTGCCGTCAGACCATACAGCTCATTTTTAGGAAATATCTGCGTCGCCTTGTACACCTCAATGCTCAGATCCAT
>RQOI01000565.1 GCA_003854995.1 Candidatus Zhuqueibacterota bacterium | reverse complement strand
CCGCTGGTGCCGGCGCCGGGCAATCATGACAAAGCCACAGAAGATGAGGGTGAAAATGGCATTGAATATATCGCACCCTTGTATCTGGCACATTTTGCCCTTCCAGATAATGGTCCTGGTCTAGATGCACTGAAGGAAACAGCCTATTATTTGGATTATCAAAGCGCGCGCATTGTGGTGTTCAACTCGAACAGTCTGGAAAATCCCAATCAATTACAATGGCTGGAGGCTACTTTACAAAGCAATCCAAAACCTTGGCTGATCGTGACGCATCACCATCCTGTATATTCTACAGGCCGGGACCGGAATAATGAGGAACTGCGCGAGCTACTAGTGCCCCTGTACGAAAAGTACGGCGTTGACCTGGTGTTACAGGGACATGACCATCATTACGGCCGCACTCACAAAATTGTACAGGACCACATTGTTGCAGATGATGCCAAAGGCCCGGTATATGCGGTGTCGGTCAGCGGGCCCAAGATGTACGAACAAAATATGAATTTTTTGGATTTGATGGCTCTGGAACTGGGATACACGCAGTTATACCAGGTGATTACATTGAATCCGCAAATGCTTCGCTATGAGGCGTGGACCCTGGACCGCCGTATGGTGGACGGTTTTACTTTGAAAAAAACCGCAGAAGGTGCGACACTGCTGGAGAACCAGATACCCAATTGATTCGATCGTTTTTATCGAGTTGATGTCTCCAGATCTCGCGAAACCGGCGGCTCCGGTCTGGGACTCGCCATCGCCAAACAAATCGTCGAATTGCATTCCGGATCGATTCGCGCCGAGAACACGGTCGGCAAAGGAAGCCTCTTCATCATTGAAATGCCCCTAAAACAGAGTTGACAGCGCCGCATGCTCTCGATTCCAGGCAAACGACTTGCGATATCTTTCGTTGTTTTATCATGTTCTTACCCGTAAAGGTAGAGTGATGGCAAATAGATCCCAATATACATGTACGCATATTGTCAATGGCGAAGCCATTGATACATCCGAAACGTTTTTTGAACATCTGAATCCAAACACCGCAACAGTGCTCACAAGAGTGCCATTAGCGTCTCCCGAGTTGGTGAACCAGGCGGTTCAGGCAGCGAAAGCCGCGTTTGCCGAGTGGGCCAACACGCCCATTGTCAAACGCTCACAGATATTCTATCGCTACAAAAGACTTTTTGAAGATCAATTTGCAGCACTGGCGCAACTCTTGAGCACCGAGCACGGTAAAAATGTCAACGAAGCCAAAGGCTCGTTGCGGCGCGGACTCGAAGTGATCGAGTTGGCGTGCAGTCTGCCAGCTGTCTATAAAGGCGAAACACTGCGCAATGTTGGCGGTGGTGTGGATTATGAGACGCACCGCTTTCCGCTTGGCGTGTGCGTTGGCATCACGCCCTTCAATTTCCCGGCCATGATTCCGTTGTGGATGTTTCCCATATCCGTCATGGCCGGCAACACGTTCATCCTCAAACCGTCACCGCAAACGCCGCTGACCTCCACGCGTTTGGTCGAACTAGCCGGAGAAGCGGGATTGCCGCCGGGTGTGTTGAATATCGTACACGGCGGCAAAGAAGTGGTGGACGCCTTGTTGACGCATCCGGATATTCAGGCGATTTCGTTTGTCGGCTCTACGCCGGTGGCGCGTTATATTTATCAGCAAGGCACCAACGCGGGTAAACGCGTGCAAGCCTCAGGTGGCGCCAAAAACTATGCGCTGGTCATGCCGGATGCGCCCATTGACAACACCGTCAATGCGCTCATTTCCTCGGTGTTTGGCTCAATTGGTGAACGCTGCATGGCCACCAGCGTTGTTATTGGCACGGATGCGGCAATCGATCGGATTCTGCCGTCTCTGAAAAATGTCGCACAGCAATTGACTTTGGGTCGAACCGATGGCCAGAATATCCCGGACATCGGCCCGGTCGTCAGCAAAGAACACCAAGAGCGCATCGAGGGCTATATTCAAAAAGGTGTGGATGAAGGCGCGGAATTGATCCTGGACGGTCGGAATCCATTCGTTGCGGATGCGCCGAATGGCTTTTTCGTCGGCCCCACAATTTTTGACCGAGTTGCTCCTGATATGACTATAGCACAGGAAGAGATCTTTGGCCCGGTGTTGAGCATCATTCGCGTCAACTCGCTGCAGAACGCGATTGCGCAGATCAATAAAAGCCCGTTTGGCAATGCCGTCGTCGTTTACACCAACAGCGGCCGTAGCGCACGGGAAATTCAGGACAAGGCAGAGTGCGGCATGGTCGGCATCAACGTTGGCGTGCCCGCGCCCATGAGCCTGTTTCCGTTTTCCGGCTGGAAGCAGTCGTTTTTTGGCGATCTGCACGTCCAGAGCAGCGAGGGCCTCGATTTTTGCACGAAAAAGAAAGTGGTGATGAAACGATGGTTTGATGATGATCAGCTGAATGATATTGTGTTTTGAAAAGCAAAAACTTTATTATATTGTATTTTGCTTTTTATCATTCTCATAGTGGAGGACATTATGAAATTTTATACGATTTCTGTATTATTCTTTGCCATTTTGCTCGTCGCCTGTACGGCAACACCAACAGGCAGCGGTAAACCCGCCTTTCGCGTACGTTCCGATTTTGCTGCAGCGCTCAAGGCAAATCGAGGATGGGCGGGCGCCCTGAATGAGGACGTGACCGTTTTCGCAGATCGACCGTTCCGAATTCGATTTGAAGTAGAGTCTCATGCTGAAACCGCTGCGGATCAGCAATTCCGACTTGAATACCGACGCAACAGCGCTGCTTGGACAACTGTTGAGGCGCACGACTTTCCCCACCCCGAACGCGAGATCAGCATCGAGTTTGAAGATGAGGAAGCCGGAACGCGACCCATCGGTTGGAGCGTTGTAAAGGGCGATTCCACAAAATTGGTCATTGAAACAGATGGTCAGGAAAAAGTTCTTCGCGCAGGAGCGGAGCAAGAGCCGCTTGTGGCGCTTTTTACTCTGCCTTGGGAAACGACAGAAATGGTTTCGCAATTCCGATTGACGCCTGACAATCACGAGGGGATGGCATTCGTCATCGGCTATGCCGACATCAACAACTACTGTCTCGTCCAGCTCCGTCCTTCTCCCGGCTCGATTCGTGTGAGTCGCGTCCTCAATGGGATAACAACGACCCTTGCCGAGACAGATGCGGTGATTCCGCTTGGCCCATGGCTCGATATCGAGATTGAAGCTCAAGCCCGCGAGATCGAGGTTAATTTTCAAAATGATTTGTTGGAAATAGAGGCCGAGCTAGAGACGGACATCCCGCTCACAAAGGCCGGATTTTTGGCTCTGCCAGGCAGTGTCATCGAATTCACGGAATTCGAATTTTCCGGAGAAGCGAAAACCCCGCGAGTCAGTATCGTCACCTGCGCGGCTTTTGAGCACGGCATGTTGACCAGCGACCTGCTGAAAGGTTCGGCTGCACCTTTTCAGGCCGGCACAGGCATTAATTTCGCCGAGTGGACGCCCGCATGGCGCGCCGAGAAATCGCATGGCGAATTTGAATGGCCGGTGGTCATCCGCCGGTTTGCGGACGGGGCCATGACCAACGAAGAAGGCGATACGTTCGAATTCAGGATGGTCGACGTTGAAGGAAGTGAGGTCGAAATAGAACGTAATCCCGTACTTCAGTTCTCCATCCCACCAGGGCATGTTGGCGGGACCTATATCGAAAATCCGGGCCGCATCGGTCCCTGGCAAGCTTCCAACGGCGATCTGTACTTTATGATGGAGCCGGCCGAGACGGATAATCTG
>RQOI01000564.1 GCA_003854995.1 Candidatus Zhuqueibacterota bacterium | reverse complement strand
GCCGTTGGAAGCGCAGATGATGTCGTCCATCGTCTTCGCGGGATCGGCGCAGTTCATCACCGCGCAGTTGGTGCGCGATGCCGCGCCGGGACTCATCATCGTATTGACGATTGCCGTCGTCAACCTGCGGCACATGCTGTATAGCGCCGCCGTCGCGCCATACCTCAAACATTTGCCGAGGCGGTGGAAAACGGTGTTGGCCTATCTCCTGACCGACGAGGCGTATGCCGTAGCCGGCCTGCATTACGAGCGCTATGGGCTGACGCCGGCGGGGCATTGGTTCTTTCTCGGCGCGGGCCTGGGGCTATGGACCACGTGGCAGCTCAGTTGTGCGCTCGGCATTTTCCTCGGCGCGGCGTTGCCGTCTGAATGGCCGCTCGATTTCGCGCTGCCGCTCACGTTTATTGCGATGGTGATGCCGGCGCTCAAAGACAAACCGATGCTGGCTGCGGCGTTATCGGCAGGGGCAGTGGCCTTGCTGGCCCAGGGATTGCCGTTCAAACTCGGACTCATCCTGGCGGCGTTGGTCGGAATCTTCACCGGGACGTATCTGGAGAGCCGCCGATGAACATCTGGCTGGTGATGCTTTTGGGTGGCGCGTTGACGTTCGGGATGCGCATATCGTTCATTTACCTGTTCGGGCGCTTCGAGATTCCGGTGGTAATGCAGCGTGCGTTGCGGTTCGTACCGCCGGCTGTGTTGTCTGCCATCATCGCGCCGGCGCTATTGATGCCGGATAATACACTGGATGTGAGCCTGAGCAATTATCATCTGATGGCAGGCGCAGTTGCTATTCTTGTTGCCTGGCGAACGAAGAACACGCTGTTGACGATTTTAGCGGGCATGGCCACATTATTGGCTTTGATGTGGGTGTCCGGGAATATCTAGAAATGGGAAGGAGCGCTGCGTACATGAAAGATAGTGAAGCACAGGCTCTTATCGGATGCTGCGGGTTGTATTGCGGATTGTGTAACAAGTACCAGTCAAAAGCGCCTAGCCGATGTCTTGGTTGTAAATTAGGCGAGCAGCACTCGTGGTGTACGATCTGGAAGTGCTGCGTAGAGAAGCATGGATTTGAGACGTGCGCCGAATGTCGTGAGATATTCAACTGCACAATCTTCCTACGAAGAAAAGTCGTCGAGTGGATTCCGGCTGCCGCTAATTTACGTCGAATTGAGGAAGTCGGTCTGGAAAGCTGGCTAAGAGAACAGGAAGACCGGCAGGCATTGTTAGAAGAATTGCTGCAAAATTACAATGAAGGCCGATCAATGAGTTTTTATTGTAAAGCCTGTGCAAAAATGTCGATTGACTCGATCACTCAAGCTGTCGAAAAAGCGAGAGAAAACCTCGCAAGTGAGAAAGTAGATACGTCTGATGTGAAATCGAGGGCAAGGATTCTAAAGGCAGTTATGCACACTATAGCTGCAGAGACCAATATTGACCTGAGCTAAATATGAGGGGTACAATGAGTGAGATAAGAGCGGCGGCGCCGGCTTTGTGGGGATCACCGATCAACGGATCATCTTTTGTGAATCGAATGTGGTACTATCTCTCCTCGCTTCTTACGCTCCTGCGCCAGACACGCAACGGGTACGTGTGTTTTGGACTTTTGCTGCACAAGAAGCCGGTCGTCATCAAATTAAAGAATGGCTGTCAATTCAAAGTGCGGAGTTTAATGGATGTGTGGATTGTCAAAGAGACCTGTCTCGACCGTGATTATGAATCCAATGCTACGCCAATTCAAGATGGTTGGACGATTATCGATATTGGCGCCGGACTTGGTGATTTCGCCATCTCGGTGGCTTACG
>RQOI01000563.1 GCA_003854995.1 Candidatus Zhuqueibacterota bacterium | reverse complement strand
GTGGTCACTCGCAGCGCCAGCGGCCGGTTGATGGTCCATAGGCCATTGACCAGCGCCTTCACTTTTTCATCTTCCCGCAACAATCCGGCGTACAATCGCACGACCTCCTCCCAGTCCGGATTGGCCGCATGGCGGATGACAAAGTCATCCGACTTTTTGTCGATCAGGGCGAGAGCGGTGAAATATTCCCACAGCGAGCGATGCACAAAGGTGAAACCCTCTTTGGCGCGCTGCAGCAGTCCGGTCTGTTGTTGCACATCATCCAAGAAATCAGACGTTTTGCCGAGGACCTCTGCGGTCAGATAACGCTTGCCGATGACATTTACGTGATCAATACCGAAATCGGCTTCCTGCCAGAGGAAAAAGCGCAGCGAGATATCTTTTAAAATTTTCAATAGTTGAACATAGTCCTCTTCCGAATCCATCAGAGTTGAGCTGTCATAACGGCGCTGCAGCAGGTATTTGGTGCAATTGGCGTACAGGTCGCTGCGCCGCTCGATCAGCTCTGTCTCGCCGCCATTCTGATAGGTGAAGCAGATCATGCTGAGCAGAAAAGGATTGCCGGCCAGGGCTTTTATCCTCGGTCTGCTGACAAGTGCTCTTTGCAGATTCGTGATTTTCGACGTATCGCGGCCAAACCATTTTTTTATATACTCGCTGATCATATCGGCATCGAGCCGCAAAAGATCGAGATGACGGAACTGCGGAAAGTCCTCTCGTTGCAGCTTGATAGGCCGCGATGTGATGATTACGTGGCATCGCGGATATTTTTTCTTCAACAGGACCAGCCCCTGCCGGACATTGTCGCTCGTCTGCCGATCCTCTATTTCATCGAGTCCGTCAAACAGCAGAACCATTGGCTTTTCAAGAAAATAGCTCGGCCCGGTCAAGGCTTCGTAGCACAGTTTGCTCTCACTCTCCTGATTAATCTGCTGCAGCACAAATTCTTCCAGTGTATCCGTGGCACTGATGTCTTTGCAGCGCATATAGACGGGTATGCATTCTTTGCCCTCAGCTCCCATACTGGCATAGTGGTAGACAAGATAGCGCAACAGAGTGGTTTTGCCACTGCCCGGCAATCCTCTGACCAGCACTAGCCGATCAGCATCTTGAGCAAAAAATATATCCGCGATTTCCAGGCGGGCTCTCTCGCATTTATCGATTTCATCATGCCAATCCTGCAGATGTAATGGGACAAAGCCGGTCTCAACACGACGCATGCGCTTCATGACGCGACCCATGTTCTCATCTGCACTATCACCTTCGCCAAAAAGATTGATCGTTGAAAATCGTTCTTTTAATTTCAGGCAATAGCTCCGGATATAGCGATATTCATCCGTTTTGTCGCCTTTGTGTTTCGTGAAAACGCGCTCGTTCGGCGTTTGATGCTTGAGAAATTGCGTTAGATGATTGCGCACCAGCCGTTCAAATTGCCGACTGTCGCCATATCGCCAGTACAAGCCTTCCTCAGGGAATTTCTCCCGGAATTCATGTACTTTGCGATACTGTTCTGCGTCCGCTGCGGTTGCAAGCCTGACCTCTGCATCTTTAAAGTACATCATTATCTGCGGCGAATCCTTTTGCTTCCAGCTCTCATACGCCTTCATGAACTCATGTTCGGTGCCGGATCCAGCATCCCGAGTCGGCGTGCCGAAGCGCTGCCAGAAAATGCCGATCAGGATATCGCAGTTTTCGATATCCAGAATGGGATCGATCAATCCCTGCGGCCCGGCTTTGTGAAAACCGGGGAAAGCATCCGTCTCCCATCGCACCACTTCGAAAAGGACATTATAATCAGCTGCAACGCCCTTGTTCAGCTCCGCGGCCACCAACTCGACAATATCCCGTTCTTCCGCGACATCTCTGGGGGAAGAGAGGACCAGTTTGAGAATATTTCT
>RQOI01000562.1 GCA_003854995.1 Candidatus Zhuqueibacterota bacterium | reverse complement strand
GGTTTTCCTGTTTGAAGGTGTCTATCGGATGTCCGGCCGGCAGATGCAGTGATTCGTCTTCGCTCACAACACCTCTGAGCGCCTGCGAATGGACGTCGCATAATTTCAACACTTCTTCTTGTGGCAGTCCCTCGGAGATGAGTTCCTGCTCCACCTCGACCACCTCGCCGTACGGCACGGCGCCGAGAAGCTCGATCAACTGCTGCCGAACCGCGTCCGGTTCTTTGCCCTCATGCAGCTGCAAGATCATATGTTTGAGCAACTGTTTGCGTTTTTCTGCGCTATCGATGAGCTCGCTCATTTAGTATCCTTTCAAAATGTCGTTTATTCCTTGTATTCTCTCACTTTTTGAGATGCGGGATCAATCTCCACACGCGGGGTGCGACAAAGTTAATCGTATAACTCTGCATTAATCCAATAAATTCCGCCGGCGACTGAGCTTAATGAAAGTTGACGGTCTCTTGGATGATAGCCGTTCTTGTACGGGGAAGAAAGAGTCTTTTATCCGACAAACTCAGAACGTCGCTGCATTGAAGACTTGCAGCCAGTCGCTCCATCGATGATATGCATCACCGCCAGCCAGGGGTGGCGCAGCAGCATCCGCGGTCCGGCGAACCGCATGACGTGGCGTATCTCCTCGCGCCTGGCGCGCTTGTAGCAGTGGGTGGGACACCTGGCGCAGGTGGGTTTGTCATGGCCATAAGGGCAGTTGATCAAGCGCTTTTCGGCGTACTCAGCGAGTTGCCGGCACTCTTCGCACAGCCCCTTTGCGGGATGATGGTGTGACTGGCAGTACATCTGAATCATGATCTGCACAGTTGTACGCTCGCGCTGAAGACGCCTGCTTGCAGAACTATTCACCCGATCCTTCGATGCGATCGGGTCAACGACTCGGTCAATATTTACTTTCAAAGAACTCTTTTTGTAAATAGTCGTGCATTTTTCTGTCCGGCGCATTCTCCGCCGCATCCTTTAAAAACTGATAGGGCTCTGCCGAATCCAGCGCCAGAATCGAGTGGCACATGGTGCAGTCGTGGCAAATGGTCTCGCCGGTCTCGCTTTTCATGTCATTGTTGTGGCAGCGAAAGCAGCCAAGGTTTTTGTCATGCCCGACATGACTGGTATAGTTGCCCCACTCGATGCGCATGTGATGGTGCCGATGGGTGGCGTAGGCGCGTTGCAGACTATCGACGACCTGATCCAGCTGGTCGGCTCTGGCGCTGGAGAGATCCGGATAGTGTCGCTGGTAGAAATTGCGGATTTGGTTGGCGATGCCCTGCTGCGCTGCCTCGTCCGAGGCATAGCCTTTTGATATCGCTGCCAGCGCTTCCCTTTTCAGGTAGGGTATAGCGCGCTCTGCCACACCCAGGCGGATGAATTCGTCCACAATATCCTCAGCATCTTTATAGATGTGCGTGGCGCGGTTGTGACAGTCCATGCAGTCCATTGTCCGTTCATCCTCACCTTTCGCGTTCGTTTCGAAATCGGCAAGAGTTTTATTATGAAACACCTTGGCTTTGCCATCCGCCTGCCGGGCCGTGATGCTGACCATGCGCAGTCTCTTGTCATCCACCGACGTGTAGGTCACCCGATTCGCCTCATTCACGTGCCAGTGGGCGCCGTTCTCATGTCCCGCGCCGCCCGCATCTATTTTGATGTTGAGCGTCGTATAGGTCGGCGTCGATGTGCTGTCCAGGGCGTGTCGGACGTGCGTCTCCAAGCGCTGGCCGTAAAATTTTTCCGGCCAGTGGCAATGCTCGCACGTCTCGCGCGCGGGACGCAGGGTGTGCACCGGCGTCGGAATGGGGCGATTGTAAATGGACAGTGCGGCCAGATACATCTGGCGGACGCCGTTGAGCTTGGAGGCGATCAGCGCATC
>RQOI01000561.1 GCA_003854995.1 Candidatus Zhuqueibacterota bacterium | reverse complement strand
TTCACCGCACCGACGATCTCGGCACTCTTGTCCAGTCGCGCCTTCGCGGCTGCGGGCATTTCCATATAGACGACAGAACTGAGATCGGCAATGTGATTCAACATCGGCAACGGGATATCGACGATGGCCATATCATCATGGTGAAAGATCACGCGGCCGCCGTATTCCTGCACTTCCCTGACAGAACCACGCACCGTCACAATGGTGCGCACCAGATAGGTTGTGCCGGCTTTACGCAAAACCGGCGATTCACTTTTCATCCACTCGGGATGCAAAGCCAGACGGCCGAGCCGTGCATCCATCTTGCCAATGTTCGCATGGCTGGTTAGTGACAAGAGCAGCATGATGATGGGGATGTAACAGCGCGTTTTTACTCTTTTCACCTCGTGCTCCGCGTCTATTTGAAAAGCATCATCTTTTTGGCAGCCTGAAAGTGCAGGACAGATCCCGACCGCGCCGTCATTTTATAAAAGTAAATGCCGGACGCCACATCATCGGCTCGCCAACTGGCGACATATTCACCGACATCCAGGTGGCCATCAACGACTTTTGCAACCAGTTGGCCATCCAGGTTGAATATACTCACCTCAACGTGCGATGGTTTCGCAATATGATAGCGAAATGAAGTGGTCGGATTGAAGGGATTGGGGTAATTCTGCGACAACTGCCAGGCGACCGGCAGATGATCTCTCGCTGACTCGATGTGCGTCTGCGGATTTGTCTCCTCTGATTCAACTGTCTCTGTATAGACCTCGAGATCATCGATGAGGGCGCCGATGCTGGCGCCGGCGGCATCGGCGACGAAGCGAAAACGAACCCATATTTTTTCGGCACGTTCTTGAGCGAAACTGGTCAGATTGATTGCGCGCCTCTCCCATGCCGCGTGCGCGCCGGTGAACGAATCGACGACGTCCCACAGCAGACTATCGGCGCTGATCTCGACCGAACAGATGTCATTCGAATCAGCCATCACATAGCGCGTCCAAAAAGTGACAAAAAGAGTGTCGACGCCATTCAGTTCAAATCCGGGTGCAAAGGTCATGTGCGCATTGAGGTCATTCGGATGCGGGAAAATGCCGTCGTTGACATGCGCTGAACCGCTGCCCGAATGGCCATTCAATCGAGTGGTGAATCCCCAGCCGCCCTCGATACGCCATCGATCCGACGATGCCTCAAAGTCTTCAACAGTGTTCGTGACGGGTTCGATGATCGATAATTCATCATTGAAATCATTATAGTCGTTCGCTACAGGCAAGAGGTGCATTGTGCAATGAATGTCGCCGGTTTCGAGAGGTTTGATCGGATCAAAGAGCAGAGATTTCTTTGCGCCCGCGGCGAGCAGGTCAATGTGCGCCGTATCCTGTTGAATCGTTCGGTCGTTTTGCACCAGCTGACAGACCACAGCAAAATCGGACATGTCTTCGCGCCCGATGTTTTCGATGTCGCAGCCAAATTTTTCCCAGAGCAGCAAAGACATGCCATTTCGCGGCGTCGTGATGCGCGCCAGCCTGGCATCGTATTGCGGTTTGACCACAGTCAAGGTGACGGGTATCCTCATTTGAGGCGCACCGCTGTCATTCGTCAATATTTCAATATTCTGTTGGTATTGTCCTGGCTCAAGAAGTCGCGTATCAATTCTGACCTCAACATTCGCTGAATCCGCCACTGCCAGGTAGCCGGCGCTACGCTTCAGCGTCAGCCAGTCCGGCTCGTCCTTGTCGCGCGACGATTCATTGGCAAAAAAGTAGGCATCATCCGGACCAGCGTTATAGATCGAAAATGTGAGTGTATCTAGGTCACCAAAGGTGAGATCGATCGCCAGTTTATTGACAGAGGTCATCAAAAAGGCGGTCGCTGGTTCTTCCCACACAAACGGCGAATATTGACCCATGTGGCTATCGCCCCATTTGATGCGAAAGTAACCATCTTCGCCCCACGTCGGACCCCAGCTGTTTTTGACGATCCAGCTCTGTTCCCGATCATTCCACCCGACAATCACAACAGCATGCCAGCCGCTGGACTCGCCAAAGACGTGTTCATACACGCCGTTTTTATAGGAATAGAAATCGTCAAAAACCTCAAAACTCACGGAGAGCGGATGCAGAAAGACGGCGTTTTTTATATTGTCCACATGCGCCTCATCCAGCGTGATAAAACCCCAGTCCGGGATGAAAATCGCCTGATCTTCCCAGCCGGGTTTGGTCTGCGAGCAGGGGATGGTTGAGCTGGCCTCGTACGGAAGATATGATTCTGGCGCAATGCCGTTGTACTTGATGAACTCGAGCGATTCATGGATGCTGCCCCCCTCCTCGCAATTTCCGGCATCGCTGCACGAGAGGAGAAACTGCTCCGACAGATCTATCTTCAATGCAGGATTTTCGCTGCGAATCTTCCACCACGCTTCCACCTGACCCAGTGCGGAAAAAGCCCAGCAACTGCCGCACTGTCCCTGATCTTTCACGGGAGTCATCCAGTCGCCATCCCGGTCTCGCCAGTCAAACGAATCGGGCAGATCTGCGACGAGTGGCACGGAGAGTATTTGTGCGGGCGAGATGTCTTCGGGCCGAACCGGAATGGCGCCGGCATACTGACGGCGCTCAGCAGCGGTCATTAAAGTGAACTTATTTTCTTCGGCAATCCAGGCCGCTTTTTTTTCACTTATGGCACTCTGGATTTTGGCGAGAGAATAGTCGGATGCTCCGAGGGTTGTGGCGCATAACGAGAGAATCGCCAGAGTAACAAAGGAGTGTCTCATGTCTGTCCTATGCAATCATTATTTGTTCAAT
The DNA here is from genome assembly GCA_003854995.1 of Candidatus Zhuqueibacterota bacterium. GTDB lineage: Bacteria > Zhuqueibacterota > Zhuqueibacteria > Residuimicrobiales > Krinioviventaceae > Kriniovivens. The sequence goes on along the minus strand of RQOI01000561.1, from coordinate 193 downwards.
TCGCGTTTAATATACATGACACCCCGGAGAAATGCAAAGCAAAATAAAAGGGTGCAGTAAGAGGTCAGTTACTGGTAGCTACGATTGCCAGGAAACCGTTGAGAAGAATAAGCTATAAAGACAATGTCGCCTCAGTTTTCATCGTCGGACATTCTGGTGCGCCAGACTGCAAAACTTGAGATTCGGCAAAATC
>RQOI01000560.1 GCA_003854995.1 Candidatus Zhuqueibacterota bacterium | reverse complement strand
GCCAAAGCACAACTCGATACTTTGCTGGTACGCATAAAAAATGAAGAGTGGCCGACACCCATCATTCGTTTTTATGCGGAGGAGATGCCGGAGGAGCAGGTATTACAGGCCGCGGTGAGAGACCATCCCCAGAGAGACAAAGAAATAAAATGCGAGGCTTATTATTATGTGGGCATGGCCCATCTCCTCGGTTTAAAAAGCGATAGAAAAGATCAGAAAAAGCAAAAAGCTATGGATTACTTTAAAAAAGCTGTTGCGACAAATGCTCGGGATTTTTTTGAATATGAACTGGCGAGAGCAGAGCTGGATCGTCTGGCACATTAAATTTGGCATGTCGGGAATAATACCGCCTCACGCAAAGTCGCAAAGACGCCAAGGCTCGCAGAGGAAATAAATATCTTTGCTTATCCTTTGCGTGAGTTCTTAATTAATGCCAGCTAAACTACTCAGGTAATCACGATGCAAGACCATTTATTAGAAATAAGCAAAAACATCCTCGCCGAGTCCGATGTCGATTTGGTCTTGACTCTGGCCATCGATCACATGCTCGAGCTCACCGGCGCCGAACGCGGCTTGATCATCCTGTTTGATGACAAGGGAAATGAGATTTTTCAAACCGCCCGGCGCTTGAGCAAAAAAGATATCGAGCATCCGAAATTCCAGGTCAGTTTTACCATCATTCATCATGTGCGCTCAACTGGCCAACCACTATGCCTGCAGAATGCGTTTGAGGATTCGACCCTGCAAAAAAGTGAAAGCGCGGCGCGGCTAAAAATCCTCTCGGTCATCTGCTTGCCGCTCCTTCTGCATGAAAAACTTTTCGGTGTCCTCTATCTCGACAATCGAACAGTTGAGGGCATTTTTGAAAAGTCGGCCTGCGACTTTGCCACACGATTCGCGGATTTTGTGTCACTCGCGGCATTCAATTCATTGGAGCGCAAAAAACTGACAAATCGATTAGAGAGCCTTGAGCAAGAGTTGCGAATAAAATACGATTTCACCGCCATTATCGGTCACCACCCGCAACTGGTCAAGACGCTCAAAATCATCTCGCAAATAGCCGAAGCGGATGCCACAGTATTAATTTACGGCGAGAGCGGCACCGGCAAAGAGCTGGTGGCGCGGGCGCTGCATTTCAACAGCTCTCGGCGTGACAAGCCGTTTGTACCGATAAACTGCAGCGCTTTTCAGGAGAATCTCATCGAATCCGAATTATTCGGTCACAGCAAAGGAGCTTTCACCGGCGCCTATCGCGATAAAATAGGCTGGTTTCAAAAGGCGGATGGTGGTACTATTTTTCTGGATGAAATCAGTGAAATGTCGCCCGCCTTGCAGGCCAAACTATTGCGAGTGCTGCAGAGCGGCGAATTTTCACCGGTCGGCAGTGCAAAGATCCTCAAGAGTTTTGTGCGAATTGTAGCGGCGACAAACCGGGATTTACCGACGCTTGTGCAGCACGGCAGTTTTCGCGAGGATCTGTATTATCGACTGAACGTCATTGACATACCGCTACCGCAGCTGCGAGAGCGCAAGAGCGATATCCCGCTGCTCATCGATCATTTTTTGGACAAATTCGGGCATCATCACAGCATCAGACAAAAAGCGTTGGATATGTTGCTGCAATATGATTATCCGGGCAACATCCGCGAATTGGAAAACATTATCGAACGCGCTGCCATTTTGGCGCGAGAAAAATCCATAGATATGGAGCACCTGCCGCCGATGCTCACATTGCACGAGAAAAGCTCCGTCTCACACCACGCCGGCAAAACATTGACGCAGGCCAAACGTTCCGCTGCGCAAAACGCTGAAAAAGAGTATATAATTGATTACCTGCGCGCCTCACATGGACACATCACCAATGCCGCCAAAATGGCGGGCGTGGATGTGAGCGATTTCCACAAAGCCATGAAAAGACACAAAATTTATCCGGGTGAATTCAAGTAAGAAGCTTTTGGGGAATTTTTCCCAAATTTGGGTGAATTCCCCAAAAATCCACAGAAAGCGATCTCTCCACAAATCATATCCCTGCAAAACAAGTCTATTATTAACTTGATGTTATTCTCCCCTCAATTAGCCGGCCTAAAGCCAAGAATTATGGTATGGTGTTTGAGTCCAATCTGCCGCGTGCGTGTGAATATAGCGTTAGCGGTATAAAAAGGTATTGTAATGAAAAGAATCAAAATTGTGAGGTACTTGATGAACACTCTCATCAATATTTCCACAGCTCGATGTTTCTTCTTTGTTTTCATCATGCTACTTTTGGGCAGTCTCGGCCTTATCCAGGCGGAAGCGACTCGGCTGAGCGATTTGCCGGTGGTACTGCAGTACTCGGCCTCGGAGGTTTTAGGACGTCATCAACGCGGCTATCAAGTTGAGGTGCAACCAAACGGCATTCGAGCCGCTACTCCTGCGCAGGACTATGCGACTTTCTTTGACGCCGAAGGTATCACTTTAGCAACCGGTCAATCACGACTGACGGTGCAGTTGACAGCCGTGGGATATGGCGAGCGGTTGACGGCCGTCGATCCGGCTCTGCCAACCGGCCAAAACAACCGCATCGAATACCGGCGCGGCAATGTGACCGAATGGTATGTCAACGGCCCGCTGGGCCTGCAACAGGGTTTTACGCTTGCTCAACGGCCAGAGCCGGACTTTTCGATGTTTGCTGCATTGACAAACGAGCCGTTGACTCTGGTACTAACCATCAGTGCTGGATGGCATGCAATAGTATCTGCCGACGCGCGTTCTTTGAGTCTAACCAACCCCGGAATTTCGCTCAATTACGGCGGCCTGATAGCGGTCGATGCTACAGGTGAGGAGCTGCCCACCCGATTCAATCTCGATCCAAACTCCACCGACGT
>RQOI01000087.1 GCA_003854995.1 Candidatus Zhuqueibacterota bacterium | reverse complement strand
GGAGCAACGGACAGAGTTTACCACGACTCTTTACGGCGAATTTGTTCCGTTCTGGAGCAACGAGGCGTCTCTCACAAGGAGCGCATGCGCAACATTATCACAGCAATGACCGAGATCCGTGATGCCTTTCGCGCTGTGCCGGTGGAAAAATCTGCAAAATTGGTGATTGGCATCGTGGGAGAAATTTATTGTCGCCACAATAATTTTTCCAACGATAATCTTTTCCGCAGGATCGAAAAGTATAATGGCGTCGTCTGGGTGTCGGATATTGCAGAATGGGTGATGTATACCAATGATGAGGACGTCTGGCGGTTGAACAGATATGGTAAAACATTTTCCCTGCAAATGTTCGGCAGCAAACTGAAACAGGCGGTCATGCGACATGATGAGAACGCGATCGTTCGTCTATTCGAGCATGATTTTAGGGGCTTTGAGGAACCCCATCACGTTCGCGAGACACTCGAACTGGCGAGGCCATATTTGCCGAGAGAAGGTTCGCGCGGCGAAATGGTGATGAGCATGGGCAAGGCGTTGTGGTATTATAAAAAAGGAGCGGCCGGCGTCATCGATATCAGTCCCTTCACCTGCATGAACGGCATCATCACCGAGGCGGTCTATCCGCGCGTCAGTCGCGAGCATGATAATTTTCCCATCAGGATTTTTTATTTCGATGGTCAACAGACGGATGTCGATAGTCATCTCGAAATATTCATGGAGATGGCGCGGAATTACCAGCGACGACGGAGAAGTTGAGCATGCGCATTTACCTGTATTGGCATTTTTTCATTTTTTCGTTCTTATCATCTACAATGTTATCGGGAACATTGCTCGCTGGCGGATTCCCCTTTGGTTATTCGCTATTTATGAACGCAACTCTATGGGGTTGACTGGTTGGCGTTTTGCTCGTTCATCTCTATTTTCGACATCGAAATATCTGGGTATTATTTTTCAATTTGCAAATCCCGCGATTTTTACACCTGGGGCTGGCTTACGCTGGTTATCTCGTACTATTGAATGCGCTATTGTTTTTGTCAGGGAGAAAGATTGGTCTTTGATAGTAAGTGCGTCACTTTTGCCAAAGGCACAAGACGTTTTGCAGAGATCGCCTCTTTGTCAAGCGGAGAGAAGCGTTACCTGGAATTGCGAATTGTTTTACATCTTGATCGATGTTATTGTTTGTACCTTTCGGGCCATTGTCCGTTTCTTCCACATCAAATTCAACTTGATCGCCTTCGCGCAGTGAACCAAATCCTTCACCCACGATGCCGGAATAGTGAACAAAAATATCCTCCCCTGATGCGCGTGTGAAGCTTGGCGATCCGCCGCAAGAGAAGGATGAAAAAGAGCGATTATGGACATTCCTCGCTCGAACTTATTGTCCGTTCGAACGTTATTTGAATAATGTAGCCTCTATTTGTGTGATGGTGGCACCAAATGATCTATTTTGTAAAAAATTGTAAGCGCGCGCTCCGGAATACATTTGATGATTCATCTGAATCCAAAGTACATTATATTACATTAAATTTTTCTTGTTTTGGGCTCGTCGGCGGGCGATGTGCTCGTCGTGAAGTGATTGCCGGCTTTTGGCGGTGCTCGCCGAAGAGGCTTTTTCAAGATTGAAAGTGGCCAGGCAATACGCCGCGCGCCACAGCATTTTATAAAGACGGGATTTTTGCATGAAAAAGAGAATTGTCATTGGCATCGGCATTGTCTTCGCCGCGTTTATGCTGTGGCGTATCATAGCGCTCATTCTGGGTGGTGAGAGCGGCAGATCCGGCGGGCCCTCTCGTCCGGCTGTCGCGGTCGAGGTTGACAGCGTCTTCTTCGGATCCATTCAAGAGGTTCGCGAGTACACAGGCACCGTTTACCCGCGTTATCAATATGTGCTGGCGCCCAAAGTGGCCGGCCGAATCATCAATATCAGCAAGCGCATTGGCGACTGGGTGAGAGCGGGTGAGACTATCGCCCGCATCGACGATGCTGAATATCAGCAGGCTGTTCGCGAAGCAGAGGCGAACCTCAAGATCGCGCAGGCGTCACTCGCCGAAGCGCGCAGTCAGTTCGAACTAGCGAGCCAGGAAAAGGCGCGCGTCGAGTCGCTGCAGGAAAAAGGCATTGCCTCACCGGCCGAGCTGGATGCTGCGGTGAGCAATTTTACCGCGCAAAAATCGCGCTATGAACTTGCGCAGGCGCAAGTTGAACAGCGCGATGCATCGCTGAAATCTGCGCATATAAGACTCAGCTACACGCTGCTGACAGCTTCGGAATCGGGATTCATCGGAGAACGTTTCGTCGACGAGGGTGCTTTGCTGGCCCCCAATTCTCCGGTGGTGTCGATCATCGGCATTGATTCTGTCATCGTGCGAACGACCATCATTGAACGGGATTATGGCCGAATAGAAAAGGATCAGCCCGTCGTTGTCACTGTGGACGCTTTCCCGACGGAAGAGTTTTTCGGCAGCGTCTCGCGCATTGCGCCCATGCTGGAGCAGGCATCGCGCGTCGCCCAGATGGAGGTTGAAGTTGCCAACGAGAAAACATTGCTCAAGCCTGGCATGTTCGCCCGCGTCAATGTTCGAATTGCCGAGAAAGACTCGGCGCAGATTGTGCCGGCGACTGCGCTCGTGAACCGCAGCGGTGAAAACGGGGTTTTCAGCATCAATCCGGATGAATCGATCGCCCACTATATCACCGTTCAGACCGGCATCGTCACCTCCGATCAGGTCGAAATTGTCTCGCCTGAGTTGAGCGGCATTGTGGTCACGCTAGGCCATCATCTTCTGGAGGAAGGCAGCCCGGTGCTATTGCCGAAGGGTGAGAATGGCAGAGAAGAGAATGCGGATGCCGAGAAGAGAGGGCGACGGCCATGAACATTGCCAAAGGACCGATCCATCGCCCCATTCTCACGACGATCGTTTTTTTAATCGTTGTCACGCTTGGTCTCGTATCCTTCAGTCGCCTGTCCATTGATCTGATGCCGGAAATCACCTATCCGACAATTTCAGTCAGCACCGAATACGAGAATGTTGGGCCGCAGGAGATGGAAGAATCGGTCTCGCGTCCGATTGAAGAGGCCATGTCGGCTGTTCAGGGCGTGGAAGAAATCACCTCATCGTCCACCGAAGGGCGAAGTTCCGTCCGGGTGCTCTTTGACTGGGGCACGGATTTGGATGTGGCGACAAATGATATTCGCGACCGAATTGACCGAGTGCTTGGTCGGCTGCCGGAAGATATCAACCGCCCAATGATCCGCAAGTTTGATCTGTCTGCTTTTCCGGTGGTCCATCTGGGGATTTCGAGTAATTTGAATCCGCTCGATCTGCGCCAGATTGTCGAAGATCAGGTGAAATATCGAATCGAACGGATCCCCGGCGTTGCAGCGGTGGACATCCGGGGCGGACTTTATCGGGAGATACATGTCGATTTAAGAGCGGCCAAATTGAAGGCGCTTGGCATCTCCACTGATGCCATTCTGTCAGCGTTGCGATCTGAAAATCGCAATATTCCGGCTGGGCTCTACGATCGTGGTAATCTCGAAGTGTTGGTTCGCACCATAGGCGAATATCGAAGTCTTGATGAAATTCGCAACACCGTGGTCACGACGCGAAACGGCGTACCGATTCAAATAAGGGACGTGGCAAATGTCGAGGATTCCTGGGAGGAGATACGACAAATAGTGCGTCTCAATGGCAAGTCGTCGCTGCGCATTGCCATCAACAAACAGTCCGGCGCCAATACCGTAAAGGTCGCCGAGGGCGTCAATGCCGAGATAGAGCGAATCAATCGAGATATTCCGCAAATTCAGATCACGCCGACTATTGACACTTCCATTTACATCAAGCAGTCTATCAGCAACGTTGGCAAGTCCATACTGATGGGCGGCCTTCTGGCTATAGTCATTCTATTTCTATTCTTGCGAAATATCTCCAGCACAGCAATTATTGCGACCGCCATTCCGATATCCATCATCGCGACGTTTGGCCTGATGTACTTTGCCGGATTCACTTTGAATACAATCACTTTTGGCGGCCTGGCGCTGGGAATCGGCATGTTGGTGGATAGCGCCATCGTTGTGCTGGAAAATATTTACCGACATCGGGAGTCGGGGCAACCGTCCGTTCGGAGCGCCTTGCTTGGATCAACCGAGGTCAGTTCGGCCATCATCGCCAGCACCCTGACGACGCTTGTCGTGTTCTTCCCGGTCGTCTTCATTCGCGGTATGTCAGGGATCATGTTCCAGCAAATGGCCTACGTGGTCAGCTTTTCGTTGCTCTGCTCGCTTCTCGTTGCGCTCACGCTCATTCCGATGTTGTCATCCAGGTTTTTGCACTATCAGCCCCCGGAACATACAAAGGGAGAGAGCTGGTTGCATAAAATCTACGCCCGCAGTGAAAGTTTTTTTCTTCAAGTGGAGCAGCGATACTCGCGCCTGCTGGAGTGGGCGCTCGGCCATAAAAAGACAGTGCTGATATCTGTCTTTGTCATGTTTGTCATGTCGCTCTTCCTGGTTCGTCTCATCGGCGTGGAACTGATGCCGACCGCGGACGAAGGTGAAGTTCGCGTCGATCTGGAGATGGCGGTCGGCAGTCGTCTTGAACTTATCGATCAGACGACGATGGCTGTCGAAAAAATTGTCCGCGACAATGTGCCCGAAGCCGTCAATGTCTATTCCAACGTTGGCGGTGGCGGTTTTCGCGCCAGCGGCGGACACACAGCCGAGGTGCGCGTCACGCTCGTACCGCGAGCGGAGCGACGACGCAGCAGTGAAGATGTCGCCAATGACTTGCGGCGTAAATTGAGCAACCTGCCGGGCGTGACCATTCGCACGCGCGCCGGTCAGGGATTGTTTCTCTTGCGCATGGGTACATCCTCCTCGAACAGCGTGGAAGTTGAGATTCGCGGCTATGATCTGGAAACCGCTCATCAACTGACGCAACGGGTCAATCAGATCGTCCAAAAAGTGCCTGGCATCACCGACACAAGAATCAGTCGCGAAGAGGGTAGTCCGGAAGAGATCATCCGCATCGACCGGCAAAAAGCTGCCGATCTCGGTTTAGGCATCTCGCGAATCGGAGAAGCCCTGCAAACGGCTGTCGGCGGCACGTTTGCCTCCTATTATCGTGATAGCGGCAAGCAATATAGAATTCTGGTGCGCCTGAGCGAAGAAGATCGTATGGATCTGAACGAGCTGCTGGATTTAATCGTCATAAACAACCGCGGCGAACAGGTGATCCTTCGAAATGTCGTCCAGGCCGTGCGCCAGGAAGGACCTGTTCGTATCGAGAGGAAAGACCAGGAACGCATCATCACGATCGAAGCGAATTTCACCGGTCGGGACATGGGTTCGGTGATCAGTGATATCCGACGTGAGCTGCGGAGCGTGCCTGTACCAAAGGATTTTGCCATCATGTTTGGCGGTGATTACGAAGAACAGCAAAAGGCGTTCCGAGAACTGCTGATCGGGTTGATTCTCGCCATTTTTTTGGTCTATATGGTGATGGCCGGCCAATTCGAGTCATTTCGCGATCCGCTGGTGGTGTTGTTTGCCATTCCCATGGGACTCATCGGCGTTGTGCTCACCATGATCCTCAGCAAGACTATTTTCAGCATGCAGGCATTCATCGGCTGCATCATGCTGGCGGGGATTGTCGTCAATAACGCGATTCTGCTGGTGGATTACACCAATCAGCTGCGCCGTAATGAGAATATGCCGCTCTACGAGGCCATCCGTCTGGCCGGCTCTCGTCGCTTGCGTCCGATTTTAATGACCACGACGACCACCGTGCTGGCTCTGTTGCCGCTCTCATTTGGCCTTGGCGAGGGTGGCGAAGCGCAGGCGCCATTGGCCCGAGTGGTCATCGGCGGACTGATGAGTTCGACGCTCATAACCCTCATCCTCATCCCGGTCATTTATTCGATTTTTGAAAGAGTGCGATTTTCAGAGGCCAAGGAGTGAACGTGAAAGTTTTCAGAACAAGAGCCAGAGACCTCGATTTTCGTCTGATTTTCGTGGCCTTAATGATTCTCTTTTCAATAGTGAGATCGCAGGAGACAGGCGGAACTCAACTGCGGGCCATTGATTCAGTGGCTGACACACTGAATGTCGCGCTGCAGGATGCCATTCTTTTTGGTCTGGAAAACAATCCGACCGTCACCATCCAGCGTCTCACCCCGCAAGTCGTCACCACAGCGGTTCAACAAGCTCGCGCCGAATTCGATCCTCTTCTGAGCGTCACTGGCCAGCGTTCTGAATCCAAATCCCTCCGGCGACTGGGAACGCTCCGCACGCCGTTTGATCTTCGCGATAAGCGCTTTGACTACTCTGTCCAGCTGGCGGAGACGCTGCCGACCGGCACGACGATAACCGCGGGCGTCGGCATGACCGGATCTGTCTCCAATCTTTATACCAGCCAGTACGCTGGCGGTTTTGATCTGACGATCACCCAATCCCTTTTGCGAGGATTCGGCACCAAAGCGAACCTGGCTGCGCTGCGCCGGGCGCGGCTGGATGTCGATATCTCCGATTTTGAGCTCAAAGGCATTGCCGAAAGCGTTGTGGCTGACATTGAAAAAAGTTACTGGGATCTCTATCTCAGCCGCGAGGAGATGACCATTCAAAAAAAATCGCTCGAGTTGGCCGAGCAGCAACTGGAAGAATCACTCGAACGCGTCGCTGTCGGCAAGCTGCCGAGTCTTGAACTGGCCGCTGTTGACGCCGAAGTCGCGGCGCGCAAGAGCGCGCTGATCGATGCCCAGAGTCAGCATGAGCAGGCGCGACTGCGCTTTCTCTATCTGATGAATCCGGTATCCGAGACGTTTTGGTCGACCTATATTTTTCCAACTGATCAACCGTTCATACCTAAAGATTCGCTGGATGCCGTCTCTGTGCACGATTCGCTCGGTCTGCTGTATAGGCCCGATTTGCGTCAGGCTGAACTTGAAATGGAAAAGGGAGATCTCGAGGTCGCGCGGACAAAAAATGGTCTCTTGCCGCAGCTGGATCTTTTCATAACGCTGGGCAGAACTTCTTATTCGGAGACATTCGACAAGAACGCCTATCCCAGCATGAGCAGCCCCTTTTATGAAGTCGCGGCCGGCTTGAATTTTGCGCTGCCAGTACCGAACCGGCAAGCGGCGGCGCAGGTCGCGCGGGCGCGAGTCTCACACGAGCAGCAAGAGTTGGCGGTCGACAATATGGTGAAAATGGTGCAGTGGGACATTCGCTCCGCCTACGCAGAAATCACCCGCGCGCGACAGCAGATCGAGGCAACCCACGTCACGCGTGAATTGCAGGAAAAACGTCTGCAAGCCGAGCTGGAAAAATTCCGCGTCGGCAAATCGATAAACTATCTGGTCCTGCTGGCGCAACGCGATTATACCGCCAGTCAGCTCGATGAAACTCGCGCCATGGTGGCCTATCTCTATGCATTGATTGACTTGTACGTTGCAGAGGGAACGTTGCTGGAACGGCGAGGCGTAAAATCATTTGAGAATTAGGCTAACGTACCACTGAAAAATAATTCTTTTGTCCCTTGATCTTTATTTCATTTTTCAATAGTTTCAATAGAGCCGCCGGCGACGGCGCGGTCATGTGTTGGCAGGACTGCAGGAATTAACGTGAAGGAGGAGATATGATAGAAGGAAGCAAGGCGGACGCGGGGACGCGGCGACTGCGGATGGGGATGGTTGGGGGAGGGCCCGGGGCGTTCATCGGCGATGTGCATCGGAAGGCGGCGCGGCTGGACGGGCAGGTGGAGATTGTGGGCGGAGCGTTTGATATTGATCCGGCCAAGTCACACGAGATGGGGCGGATATTGAATCTGGAAGCAAAGCGGGTGCACGACAATTATGAAAAGATGATCGAAGCGGAGCTGGCGTTGTCAGCAGAAGAGCGGATAGATTTTGTCTCGATCACGACGCCGAATAACTGGCATTTTCCGGTGGCAAAGGCATTCTTAGAGGCTGGATTTAATGTTATCTGCGAAAAGCCGATGACGATGGACGTTCGCGAGGCGTTAGAGTTGAAGAGGGTGGTGGAGCGATCGGGTAAGGTTTTTGCGCTGCTGCACAATTACACGGGTTATCCGATGGTGAAGCATGCGCGGTGGATGGTGCGTGAGGGGAAGCTGGGGCGAGTGCAGAAGGTGGTCGTGGAATATCCGCAGGACTGGCTGCTGAAGCGGATCGAGCTGGAGGGGCAGCAGCAGGCGTCGTGGCGGACAGATCCGAAGCAGGCAGGTGCAGGAGGCTGCTTGGGAGATATCGGAACGCACGCGGAGAATCTGGCGCACTATATAACGGGACTGGATATCGAAGAGTTATCGGCGGATTTGACGAGTTTTGCGCGCGGTCGGTTGCTGGATGATGATGTGAATGTGCTGTTGCGATATGAAAATGGGGCAAAGGGGGTGCTGCATTCGTCGCAGATATCGACGGGTGAGGAGAACAATTTGAACATACGGGTGTGGGGCACGGAAGGGGCGTTGCGGTGGCATCAGGAAAATCCGAATTATTTGTATTATTATCAGCAGGGGGAACCGGTGCAGATCCTGCGACGGGGCAACGGTTATATTTGTGAGGCTGGGAAGCGGGCGACGCGGATACCGACAGGTCATCCTGAGGCGTTTTTAGAGGCTTTCGCGAACATTTACATGAATGCAATAGCGACGATGCGGGCGGCAATGGTGGGCGAGGAGGCGAGCGAGCTGGAGCGGGATTTTCCCACTGTGGATGATGGTTTGGAGGGAATGCAGTTCATCGAGACCGTTGTGGCGAGTTCGAAGAGCAAGGAAAAGTGGGAGAGATTTCATCGATAATACAGGAAGAAGAGGAGAAAAGCAATGGCGAGACCATTAACATTGTTCACGGGCCAGTGGGCGGATTTGCCGTTGGCCGAGGTTTGTCAGAAAGCGGTAGAGTTTGGCTATGACGGGCTGGAGCTGGCGTGCTGGGGAGATCATTTTGATGTATTTGAAGGGGCGAAGAGCAAGGCGTATTGTGACGACAAGCATGCGATGCTGGCAAAGTACGGCTTGAAGACATGGGCCATCAGCAATCATCTGGCAGGGCAGCTGGTGTGTGATCCGAACAATGACAGTCGATCGGACGGTTTTGCGCCTGCTGCCGCAGCTGGGGATGCGGAGAAGAAACGGCAGTTTGGCATTGAGTCGATGAAGGCGGCGGCGAAGGCGGCACGGAATATGGGGATAGATGTGGTGCCGGGATTCACGGGGTCGCCGATCTGGCATTTGCTCTATTCATTTCCGCCGAACAATTGGGCGGAGGTGGAGGAAGGTTACAAGCGATTTGCGACGTTGTTTGGGCCGATTTTGGACGAGTTCAAGGCGAACGGCGTCAAGTTTGCGCTGGAGGTGCATCCGACGGAGATAGCATACGACATACCGACGACTCGGCGGGCTTTGGCGGCGGTGGATTACCACGAGGCTTTTGGATTCAATTTTGATCCGAGTCATTTGCAGTGGCAGGGGATCGATCCGGTGCGATTTTTGGATGAATTTGGGGATCGGGTGTTTCACGTGCACATGAAGGACTGCGTGGTGCTGCTGAACGGCAGCAACGGGATACTGGGATCGCATCTGAATTTCGGCGAGGAGGGACGGGGTTGGGAGTTTTGTTCAGTGGGGCGGGGCGATGTTGATTTTGATGCGATTGTGCGCAAGCTCAACAAGATCGGCTACTGGGGTCCACTGAGCGTGGAATGGGAGGACCCGAACATGGATCGCGAGTTTGGCGCCAGAGATGCGTGCGATTTTCTCAAGACGCTGAACTATCCTGTCCCGGCCGGCGTTTTTGATGAGGCGTTCACGAAGAAAAAGTAACTTGCTGAAAACGATCAACTATAGACAGATGCGATGATAAAGACGCATCAGCAAATTGAAATAATCATGGCACGCTCTTTGATTTTCGATGCGGTGCAGTTCATTCAAGTAAATAACTGATAACAAAAAAAGGGAGCATGGAGATGACTCTGACAAGTCTGATTGTTTTTCTCGTCATCGGTTTGCTGGCTGGCTGGTTGGCCGGCGTCATCATGAAAGGTAAGGGCTATGGTCTCGTTGGCAACTTGATCGTCGGCGTCATCGGTGCAATCCTGGGCGGTTGGCTGCTGGGTGGCATAATCGGCGGCGGTTTGCTTGGCTCGTTGATCGTTGCGGTGATCGGCGCTCTGATACTCCTTTTTGTCATAAGGTTGATAAAAAAATAGCGCCCGATCCGTGGCAGCTGATCTCCATCGCTGCGGCTAGTTTACGCCAAGCTGATGGAGCGAATCGTCTCAACCTTTCAAAAAGCCCGGTGGTGCTGATCACCGGGCTTTTTAGCAAAGACTGCGTGTGCCTCTGTCTCCTGCTTTGATTTATCAAATCGTCGAAAAACGCAACGGTTCATATCGCATAATTGGCAGGCATCCACTCTTTGCATGGCCGGGCCGATGCCGATGATGCCGGAAGCGGACTTGATCGGCAGCATCAGCGACGAATCGGTTAATGTGATGCCACAAAAATTGTCCGGCAACAGAGAGAATAGCTTGTGTTGTTCAGTGACCAGCCAACCGCAGTGGCCGGGACTGTAGCAGTTGGATATTTTCTGGCCTTTGTCCTGCTGATCCTTTTCCAGATCGTCCTGAATTTTATGCATGGCCGATTCGACGGTCAGAGATGCCACTGCATCCACCAGGTATCCTGAAAAAAAATCGCCGTCGTTCATCAGTTGCCTCGACCATGTCTCCAGTCCTGCTCCGATTGAGCAGGCAAAGAGTACGGCTGATTCCGCACGTTGCAGCTGAGCGGCAATGATTTTTCCCGTGGCAAACGCTGTTTTTTCACTGCCGAGACAGAGGTCAGTTTCGCGCCATTCGATCTCTGAAAAATGTCTATAGCCGCCCCGAATGTGGCAGCGTTCGCCGGCGGCAGAGATGATTTCATAATATAGTGTTCGCAAAATTTCAGGCGCCTCGCCGTCCCTATAGCCGACTAAGGCGATGAGCTCCGCCGGATTATGGTCAAGCTCGTCGAAGGAGAGAGAGAATTCGGTAATATCTGCGGTTGTTGATCTGATCACTTGCGTTTTTCATACAGTTTGACAGCCCTGGCGATGGCCGCAATGTGCGCTGGCGTCGTGCCACAACAGCCGCCGATGATATTGGCGCCGGCCTCTATGAGCTGCGGCGTCAGTCTGAACATGTCTTCCGGCTTTTCGGGAAAAACAGTCTCGCCTTTTTGTACGATCGGCGCTCCGGCATTGGCGTGGACGAGCAGAGGGGTGTCGGGCGCTATGCGGTGTAAAACTGTGATGATATCGATCATCCTCGCCATGCCGTTGCCGCAGTTGGCGCCAATCACGTCCGCACCGGCGGGCAGAACGGCAGCTGCCATCATCTCGGGTGAAACGCCCATCATGGTTTTATAGTCACCCTCTATTGTCTTTTCAAACGTGAACGTGCAAATGACCGGCAAGGGAGTGTTCTCTTTCGCCGCTCGGATGGCCAGCACGGCCTCATCGACGGCGGACATGGTCTCTACGACAATTGCATCTGCGCCGCCTTTTGCCAGCGCCATGGCCTGGACCTTAAAAGCGTCATAGATCTCCTCTTCTGTTACATCACCCATGATGAGGATTTTCCCTGTCGGTCCAATGGAGCCGAGCACGTAACAGACCTCGCCGGCGGCTCTCTTCGAGATCCTGGCCGCCTCTTCATTCAGCTCGGCGCTGCGATCTGCCAGTCCGTAATGCTGCAGTTTGAGGCGACTACCGCCGAAACTGTTGGTCTCGATCATGTCCGCTCCGGCCTCGACGTAGCTTTTAGCAATGTCGTAGACCTCGTTTGGGTGGGTCACGTTCCACAGCTCCGGGCATTCGCCTGGCTGCAGACCTTTTTCGTGCAGAAAAGTACCCCAGGCGCCGTCAGAAACGAGCACCCTGCCTGATTTTAATTCTGCGAAAGTCATGCTGAATTCTCTCTCGAGTTTGTAAGTTGCGGTCAGGTGGCTTTCTGCCGAGCTTAGCCACCAGCCACTGTTAACGTCAGGCCACCTTTTTATTCAATATGGCCACCGCACCTTGCGGATCCGGAGAATAGCCATCCGCACCAATTTTGTCAGCATACTGTTTTGTCACCGGGGCGCCGCCGACGAGGACCAGCGTTTCGGGATATTTTTCCTTGATCGCCTTGATGGTGCCTTCCATATTAACCATTGTCGTGGTCAACAGCGCGCTCATGCCGACGCTGCAGCCTGGATGCTCTTCGATGGAAGCGAGAAATTTCGCCGTCGTAACATTCGTACCCAGATCAATGACCTCAAAACCGCCCCCTTCAACGACCATGGCGACGAGATTTTTGCCAATATCGTGCAAATCACCGGCAACAGTGCCAATGACAAACGTACCTTTGCGTTTCACGGCGCCGGACTGAAAGAACGGCTTGAGATGTGTCATCGCAGCGGTCATCGCTTTGGCAGCCATGAGCAGCTCAGGGACGAACGCTTTATTTTCGCTGAACTTGGCGCCGATGCGATCCATGCCGAGAATGCAGCCTTCGAGAATGGTGTCCGGCTTTAGCCCTTGTTCGAGTGCCTGTTTGGCCAATTCGTCTGTGCCATCCTGACCGTGCAAGTCCGGTGGGTAGAGAGATTCTCTGTTCACTTTGCCGCGTTCGACACATAACGCCAGCTGTTCTACAAATTCACTCATTCTGCTCTCCTCTTGCCAAATGTGCATCTTTTCATCATCGTCGCCGGCGGTCCAACTGGCCGCATTGCCTGGCACATCCGCGGCAATGGTCTTGATCAGGCCATGCTATAATATTCAGATAAAGCTGCGGTTTGTGCATGCAAATTTGAATATGGTGTGTTGATCGGAATTTCACAGCCAGCAGCGCTCAAGTTTTTATCGCCGCCGATGGACAGGCAGTTGATCACTGCCTCTCTGACCTGTTCCGGACTGCCCTGCAGCATGATTTTCACTGGATCAAAGTTGCCGCAAATCGCCGGACCGTCATTGTCACTGATCTCAGCGGCTTTTTGGTAATCCACCATCCAGTCAATATCGACAATATCGGCGCCGCTCGTCGCCATTTCATGCAGAATCAATGTCGTGTCACCGCAAATATGCAGTCGCGCGATGCCGCCGCTGTTTTTCACCGCTTGAAAGATCCGCCGTTCATAGGGTAGAGCGTAAAGACGATACCATGCCGGCGACACCTGTGATGCCACCGCATCACCCAGACCAATGATATCGGCGCCGGCAGCCATTTGCGCGCGAGCGAACAGGATGGCCTGTTCGCAGCAGAACTCTAACAACTCGATCACCCAATCCGGCCTCTCGAACAGATCGAGCATCAGCGTGCTGACGCCGCGAAGATCGGCAGCCTCTGCGAGAGCGCCTTCGACCCAGCCCATGATGGGCGTACAGCCGCCCACTTTTTCTCGAAACAGACGAATCGCCTCGAGGCGGTCATGCATGCGTCTGCCGTTCACCGGATCGACGGTGGTGAGCCTGGCCAGATCCGATGGTTCGCGAAGAAGCGGCGACGTGCTGATCGGCAAGGACTGCTCCGGAAACGAGACCTCGAGTCCGAGATCAAATGCTTCGCGGTACGGATCGGAGATCGCCTGCACTATATCCAGCTGAAAGTCATTCAGCATCGCCATGTTCGCTTGAACGAGAACGCGGTGATCGAGGTAATAGTCGCGCAGCGGTTTATCGATATGACGCGTAGCAAACTGCATCATGATGTCAAAATTGGGCGGACGATCGACTGGATTGCCCACCATGCGGTTTTGTAATCGTTCAAACGAGGTCATTTTGTTCGCCGGCTCGAATGTAAAATTCAGGATAAAAAGTTAAAAATTAAATTGACAAAAAAAAGAGAAAAATGGATTACTGCAGCTAGACAGCGAAGGGAATAGTATTGTATCATGACTCACAGTACAATTCGGACAATAACGCGGCTACGGGTGTCTATCCTCTGAGGTTGGATGGCCGCGATCAAGATGGCGCGTCAATAACCAGCGGTGTGTGCGGCGTAAGTAAAAATTGGGAATACAGTCAAGTATCTGAGATTGCTGTTGGCAAAATAGTCGTATGTCAAAGATTGCACACCAGCAAAACCCCGCATAACTTTGCTTCATTGCCAGACATGCTTGTGAGAAATGCTGCAATGTAATAGGATGAAAAAGGTGTTTTAGACTTTGAAAAGGGCGGCTTCGCTCGGGTAAATCCATACCGCCAATAAAACTTTTCCAAGAACAAAAAAAACCTTGCCCTTTTCTGCAAGAATTACTATATATGAGTATGTCGGATAGCCGAAGTAAAATCCACATCGATATGGGGAAACGGCCGCTGCGCAACACGAGTTTCTTTGACGAATAATTCGAATCCATAAATTAAGACCATCCGGCAACAACTGTCGCTCTGACGTTACTTGCAAAAATCTTCTATAGGAGATTTTTGAGGCTGCTTTTTTTGCTCATCAATAAAGCAGAGGACAATGAAAATGATTCGAATGATCTCACTTTTTTGTATCATTCTTAAAACACTGAAGAGTGACCATAATCGGGATCCAACAGCGAGGCAGTCCCGGGGCTGAGAGGATTTCACGCTAATGAATAGACTTTAACTAATTCTCTTTTTTTATATCTATTAATTATTAGAGGGGTTAACATGAAGACTCAAAAATCCACACTAAAGTCAGTGATGGTTATGATTCTTGTGTTTATTTTTATGCTCTCGGCTATAATGATGGCCGCGACTGAACAGGCTAAACAGGCTGCCATCGATGCGGGATTAGCCTGGCTCGCAAGCGCACAAAATACAACAACGGGGCATTGGGAATTTGGCGATATTCGTTCCGATCTTGCTGCTACGGCTTCCGCGGCCCTAGCTTTCATTGAAGAGGGCTATCTGCCAAACGACGGTTCGATGTATGGGGAAACCGTGGCAAAAGCGGTCAATTATATCCTCAATGGTGCCCAGGTTTTCATCCTCAGCGAAGAGACAGCGGGATATTGGCATCATTCTGAAGATTACAACAATAGTCTCGCTATAGAAGCTGGTGAAGGGAATGGTCAAGCCGTTCAGTTTCATTCAGCTGATATATACAGCAACGGCATCACTGCTCCGATCATTTTTGCGCTCGGCCAAAAACTTGGCAAAAACACAATCATTGGCGGTACAAGTCCAGTTGCCGGCATGACCTACGCTGAGCTCATGCAGGATATTATAGACTGGTTCTCCTGGGCACAAGTCGAACCGGATCGCGGAAATTATCGTGGCGGATGGAGATACTATCCAAATTATTCAACATCGGATAACTCGACCGCGCAATGGGGCTCATTGCCCATGTTATATGCGGCGAGTTGGGGATTACAATATCCTCAGTATGTGGTTGATGAACTTGAGCTGTGGGTCAATTACATTCAGAATGCGAATGGCGGCTCTGGGTATGATAATCCAAATACATACGTTAACGTGTCAAAAACGGGTGGACTGCTACTTCAACTTGCTGCTATCGGTGCTGGTATTGATGATTTACGGGTACAAAAGGCTTTGGAATTCATCAATAGCCATTGGACCGATGTGCCCAGTGGCATCTGGTATGGCAACATAGATCATCCCTATGCCATGTGGGCACTATATAAAGCACTTGAGGTATGGGATTTTATGGAAAAATACGGTTCCGGAGCGGGTGAGGACTTTTTCATCGGCACTGGCATGAGCGGTGCACCTGGCGGTTTTATCATTGGCCAGGACTGGTGGGATCCAACCGTCAGCTCATTAGCCGGTGACTGGTACTCGCACTATTGTGACGTGCTGGTAGACCAGCAGAATCCTGATGGCAGCTGGAACGGCTATAGTTACTGGACCAGTGCCTTGGCCGTTGGCTGGTATATAAATATTCTCAATGCAACAGGTTCACCGCCGCCGCAGACGATCTCTGTATTCATCGATATTCATCCGCAATCGTGCCCAAATCCTTTGAATCCAAAAAGCAAAGGTGTCGTTCCTGTCGCGATTTTAGGAACGGATGAATTTGATGTCACAACGATTGATCCGGGCACGATTTTGCTGGATCGCAATATGGACGATGAGCTGGCTGGCGTAGCACCACTACGTTGGGCTTTTGAAGATGTGGCAACGCCTTTTGAAGGAGACGAATGTAATTGTCACACCGAAGGGGCTGACGGGTATGTGGATATGACGCTCAAATTTGATACGCAAGCGGTCATCGCAGCGCTTGGCGATGTGAACGATGGTGATCTTTTCCCGCTAGTTGTCACCGGCATGTTGTTGGAAGAATTTGGTGGCACGGATGTTGAAGGATCGGATTGCGTCATCATTAATCTGAAAAATAATCTCAAAAAGGAGCTTGTTGGCACTGTTGGTGCTGTGCCGACAGAGTTTGCCCTGTCACAAAATCAGCCAAATCCGTTCAATCCGCAAACGTCGATCGAGTACAGCGTGCCGACAGAGGAATTTGTCACTCTTGAGATTTATGATCTTCGCGGCAGCCTGGTTCGACGGTTGGTGAATGAAGCAAAGTCAATTGGCCACCATACCATCGTATGGGATGGATTGGATGAGTATGGTTCACCAGTCGTAACCGGAATGTATCTCTATAGAATGGTTGCAGGTGACTTTTCCAAAGCCCGAAAGATGACAATTCTGAGATAGTATCATATTTTGTCTCAATTGGAAAATGAATACTTTTAAACAGGTACGCCGTATAATATGACACGGCCTTTGATCGCAACTAAAAAGTTCGAGGCATTGCGTCATTCGAGAAAGATTGAAACCGCCGAGGTTATGGAGAGTCGCAGAGAAATATATTAAAGCACTAAATGGTTGCCACTTTTAGTCCAGCGACCACGCTTGAAAAAATAGGCTTCTTTTCTCGGCACTCGGTGAGCTCGGCGGTTATATTTCAAACTGCAAAACTTTACAATAATAATACCTGGTTGCTGTCTGCAAGTATAGAGAGACTTGTTCTTTTCAGCATCTTTTTATTCGGCACCTCCATACTGCCCTCATTAAACCGAAACGATTCGCAACTCGGCTGTTAAAATGGCTCATCACCCGCATTCAAGTGATCGAAAACAGAGGTTTCACTGTTTGTCGATGACGAAACATGAAT
>RQOI01000086.1 GCA_003854995.1 Candidatus Zhuqueibacterota bacterium | reverse complement strand
TGTGGAACTCGGCGTTCTCGGTGGTTATATTATTTATCTTCTATGTTACACTTTTGTCAACGTGGCTACCCGTAACTGACCTTTTACAGGAGCCTGTAAAAGGTCAGTTTCTGATAGCTGCGATGATAAGAATGTTTCATTAAAATATTTTTTTTTCACTCACGCAAAGTCGCCAAGCCGCAAAGGATACGCAAAGAAAAGCAAAATATTTACATTTTTTTCAAGAACTTGGCGAATCTTTGCGTCTCCGCGTCTTTGCGTGAGTTTAGGATCACGCGATCGAGGCATCATGCAAAGTGAAATTATATTTTTGCGACGTAGTATCTTATACTGCTTTTCAATCGACTTTGCCAGAGACTGATGTTTTACATGATAATGCAAAAGGTCACTCTGGCAAATTCCGTACGACAAATCTTTTCTTTTTTCAGTGGATTGCACCTCGAGTTTTGCCCTTGGATTTGTGCCAGGATTTCTCTAACTTGCAGACAGAAGAGTTTTGGCAACGGAGACCAATGACACTGCACACGATTGATCCATCCGAGATTGAACTGGTTGAAAGAGCGAAGCACGGCGACAAAAAAGCGCTGTCCGCCATTGTCAAGGGTAATGAGCAGCTCGTCTTCAACACCGCTCTTCGTCTCGTCGGCAACACTGAAGACGCCGAGTGCGTCATGCAGGAGACCTTTTTGAAGGTCTTTCAGGCCATCGAGAGTTTCAAGGGTGAATCATCGTTGTCGACGTGGATCTATCGCATTGCGACCAATTTTGCTCTCATGCGATTGCGCGAGCGAAAAAAGAGCTATGACGGATTCGATGATATCGATCTGCACGTCGGCAAATCGACCATCGAAGCGTTCAATCAATCGGTTGGCAATAATCCACACCATGCGGTCGAGAACAGCGAGTTGCGCGAGCGCATGAACGCCGCCATAGAAGAGCTGCCGCCCAAATTCAAGAGCGTATTTGTTCTCAAAGATATCGAAGGGCTGTCGCTGAAGGAAATTGCCGATATGAACGATATGAGTCTGCCTGCCGTGAAATCGAACCTGCATCGCGCGCGTCTGTTCCTGCGCAATCGCCTGGCCGAATTCGCCGAGAGCGAACATGTCGTTTTCTGACCAAGCAAATGGACACGCGGAGTAAAAGGTCAGTTGCGGGTAGCC
>RQOI01000085.1 GCA_003854995.1 Candidatus Zhuqueibacterota bacterium | reverse complement strand
TTTTCATCATCGCATGAATTATGCATCGAGGAGCTGGAGATAGTAGTTTTACAAGATAATCAAGTTGAAAGGCGGACGTGTGAGACAGCTATTTTTCATCGCTGCAGTTATTGTCCTATGTAGCAGCATAGAGCCAATACAAGCGCAGGCAGTGGACCATTGGGAATCGGTAATCTTGGCGAATGATCTGTGGAGATATAGAGTCGGCACCTCGGAACCTCCCGCTAGCTGGCGGTCATTGGATTTTAACCATGCGACGTGGAGCGAGGGCAGAGGCGGCTTTGGCTACGGCGACGATGATGATGTGACCATTCTACCGACGACGACGTCGTTCTATCTGCGCATCCAATTCGATATTATCGATCTGACTCATATCGGCGCGGCAATGTTTCACATCGATTATGATGATGCTTTTATCGCATTCATCAATGATAAGGAAGTGGCCAGATCCGGGGGACTGAGCGATGCGCACCCGAGCTACAACACATTTTCAACGGATAACCACGAGGCGACGATGTACCAGGGTGGCGTCCCTTCAGGTTACAGTCTTAAAGTGAGCGACTTGCGACAAGGCGCCAATATCCTCGCCATTCAGGTGCACAACGTCGACAACTCGTCAGATATGTCGGCTATTCCATTTCTGTCATTTGGATTGACGACGAGCGAACGACGCTATCGTCCCACACCGAACTGGTTCCAGGCGCCTTTTGTCTTCCAGTCATCGAATTTGCCCATCGTCTCTATCAACACCAACGACCGCGAGATCCCGAATGAGCCCAAGATCACGGCCCAAATGGGCATCATTCAGAATGAGGCTGGCCGGAATTCGCTGCAGGATGATTTCAATCATTATAATGGCTTCATCGGCATCGAACGACGCGGCAATGCCTCGCAAAGCTACGATGTCGTGCGGGGGAAATGGTCCTATACGTTCGAAACCCGCAATGCCGATGGGTCAAATAACAACGTCGCCCTGCTGGGCATGCCAAAGGATAATGATTGGATATTGACGGCCGATTTCATCGACAAGACACTGATGCGCAATGCCCTGGCCTATCAGATATCCCGTTCGATCGGCCGCTGGGCGCCGCGCACGCGCCACGTGGAGCTTGTCCTCAACGGCAACTATGAAGGTGTCTATCTGCTGGTGGAAAAGATCAAGGCGGATAATAATCGCGTCAATATCGCCAGGATGGACAGCACCGATATCAGCGGCGAAAACGTCACCGGAGGTTACATCTGGGACATTCAGCAGGCGGACGGCACTGACATCGATTTCGGCGAACGTCGCGTCCTCAAATATCCCAAGGCGGATCAGGTGCAGCCCGAACAGCTCGCCTACATTCGAGATTATGACGACGAGTTCCGCAGCGTCATGCAACGATCCTATTATGCTGATCCGACGCGCGGCTATCAGAAGTATATCGATGTCAGCAGCTTTGTCGATGAGATCGTTGTCCAGGAGGCGACAAAGAACTCGGACGCCTACGGCTGGAGCGGCTTTTTTTATAAAGAGCGCAACGGCAAAATATTCGCCGGACCGGCCTGGGATTTTGATCAGGCATTAGCCAATTCAACCCATATGGACGGAGATCGAGTGCAAATGTGGATGATCGAAAACTGCATTGAAAACGCCGGGCCGGCGTTCTGGGAAAAGCTGTGGGAGACGCCCGCTTTCAAGCGCCAGGTAGCGGACACCTGGGTTGCTTATCGCAAGGGACCGCTGAAGATGGAGCGGCTCTTCGCTTTCATCGATTCTCTGGCGGTCTATCTCGATGAAGCCCAGCAGCGTAATTTCACGCGCTGGCCATATCTGGGCGTACCGATATGGCGCAGCACTGCCGGCGCGGAGAATCGCAACACATATGAAAAAGAAGTCGATTATATGAAGGACTACCTTCTCGACCACATCGAATGGATGGACGCCGAGCTGTCGCTCTACACCAGCGTCCTGCAACAGGAGACTGGGCAGAGCGATGTGGCTCTCAAAATGAAAATGTCGCCCAATCCCATGCGCGGCAACGCCACTTTTCATTATTCTCTGCAGGAAGACGGTCATGTCACCATTCGCATCCACAACATCCTCGGCCAGGAGGTGGCGAG
>RQOI01000559.1 GCA_003854995.1 Candidatus Zhuqueibacterota bacterium | reverse complement strand
GATGCGCTTTTTTGAGGCGGCATTTTTGTCGGCCTCTTTGCCCACATCGACCAGGCCGTCGGTGAGCAGGATAAGGCGGCGCCGGCTAGTCGCATCGGCCGTTTGCCGCTCTAGAGCGGCTTTTTTTAACGCCGCTTCGATATCGGTCCGCTGACCGCGCGAATGAATCTTAGCCGCTAGGGCCAAGGCCTGCTTTTGCCAGTTCTGATCGACTCGCTCAAGGGGCACGAGCGGCTGAGCCTGTTCGGCGAATAGCCAAACGCCCGCCCAGGCGCCCGGCGGCATGAGGTTCACCAGCAGTTTGAGCGCCGGGATGCGCAGGTTATGAGGGTCATTCTGCTTCATGCTGCCGGATACGTCGATGAGCACGCGCACATCGGCTGGCGGCGTTTCATCGGCCCCGGCGACGGGTGCCTGGAAGGCCAGAAAGAGGGCAAAGGCGATTAAGCCAATGGCGCTATGTTGCATCTTCGCGAGCGTCCTTTAACGTTTCAAGACCGATCTAGTGATGAACTATAGTCCAAAACCCAAGCCTGGGACTGGGACTGAATTCTTTGGTATCATTCCAAAGTCGATCCACCGGCGAGAAGCCGGTGGCGCGGATGCCCGGCGGGCGATGCCGGGCCCGATTGAAATGAACCTATAGATCAAAGGGGAGGATGCATCATGGTTTCAATGGAAACGCCCGTGTGCGATTTTGGCCGCAAAGCGATCGATTTTGCCTTACCCGGCGTGGACGGCAAAACGTGGACATTGCAGGATTGCCGGGGAGAAAACGGTTTGCTGGTGATGTTCATCTGCAATCATTGCCCTTATGTCAAAGCGGTGCGGGAGCGCATTGTGCGGGATACCCGCGAATTGAAAGAGTACGGCATCGGTTCCGTGGCGATCATGTCGAACGATCCTACCGATTATCCGGAGGATTCGTTCGCCAACATGAAGAAAGTGGCCGAAGAGTTTAATTTCTCTTTTCCTTATCTACTTGATGAAACTCAAGAAATCGCCAAAGCCTATGGGGCCGTCTGCACGCCCGATTTTTTTGGCTACAACGCCGCCCTCGAGCTGCAATACCGCGGCCGCCTGGACGCCAGCCGCAAAGAAGCGGCGCCGCCCGAGGCCAGGCGGGAGCTTTTCGAAGCGATGAAGCAAATCGCTCGGACGGGAAGAGGGCCTGCCGAACAGATTCCCAGCATGGGCTGCTCG
>RQOI01000558.1 GCA_003854995.1 Candidatus Zhuqueibacterota bacterium | reverse complement strand
CGCTCATGTCCACGCGTCCGCACATCCCCTGGCGAACCTGCATCGCCTGTCGGGCGAAAAAGCCAAAAGCAGAGCTGCTGCGATTTGGAGCGCACGAGGGCGTCTTTATCGACAGCGGGCAAAAAAGTCCGGGACGCGGCGCCTACCTGTGCGCGAACATCGACTGTCTGCGGACAGCGCTGCAGAAAAAACTGTTCTCGCGCGCGTTCAAAAAAAATGTCATTGTTGATGCAAAAAGACTCACTGAAGAATTCGAAACATGGAAAAAGTCCTGACCCTGCTGGGATTCGCTCATAAAGCGGGCCAGTTGGCCATCGGCCGATCGGCTGTTTTGACTGCTAAGAAAGTGTACGCGATTGTGCTGGCACGAGATGCCTCCGAGAAGAACAGGCTGATCGCGCAAGACAGGCAGGTCGCTGTCCACATGTGCGGCACAAAAGAGGAGCTGGGCCGCATCCTGGGCCGAGATCAGGTCGCCATCATTGCCATCCTCGATCAGGGTTTTGCGAGAGCGATCGGTTCAGCGCTGGCGGACTAGAAAACGATGTTGCGTTTAAGCAGAACGTATAACAACGGCAGTCCGAGACCAAAACACGCGATAGCCTGACCCAGCGCCACCCATCCCATGCTGATCAGCACGGGTGTGTCGGTCAGGAGGTGCAGATAATAGCCGACGCCGAGCGCATTGAGAACGACCGGCGGCAACGGCGCCAGCCACCAGAGACGAGGAAATCTTTTCAGCGAATGGGTGAACACGGCTGCTGCCAGGGTTATGGCGCTGCCGCCAAAAATGTCGATCGGCCCAAAACCGCCCCATATGTTCGCCACCATACAGCCGATGTAAAGGCCGGGGATGGCCTGCGGCAAAATGTAGGGCAGCACGGTCATGGCTTCGGCGACGCGAACCTGCATGGGACCGTAGCTGATCGGCGCCAGCAGAATGGTCAGTGCCGCGTACAGAGCGCCGACGACGGCGGAAATGGTGATGTATTTCGTGACAGGTTGCACATGGATTCCTTACGACGCGTCAGTGAAATAACCGAACGACTGGAAAATGCCTTTGGCGAGCCCAGATGGCGCGACCGCGGCAAGCCGCTGGCTAGCCTGATTTTAACAATTTTATCGCAAAGTACCAACGATAATAATCGCGATGTGGCCTATGCCCGCCTCAAAGAGCGCTTCCCCGACTGGGAGAGCGTGATGCGAGCGCCCGCGTCCGAGATCGCGGACGCCATCCGTCCCGCCGGACTCGCCAACCAGAAGAGTCAGCGCATCGTGGACATATTGAATTGGATTTTCACCACCTACGGCGCCCTCGATCTCGATTTCATCTGCGATATGGAGCCGCAACAAGCCATCGACACCTTCACGCAGCTCAAAGGCGTCGGCCTGAAAACCATGAGCGTGGTGCTCATGTTCTGCTGCGGGGTCGATATCTTTCCGGTCGATACGCACGTGCATCGCATCTGCCGGCGACTCGGACTGGTGCCGCACAATGCCAGCGCCGAAAAGACGCATCACCTCATGCAGCCGCAGGTGCCGGCGGGAAAATCGTATTCGCTGCACATGAACTTTTTGCATCTGGGGCGAACCATCTGCCAGGCGCGCAAGCCGAGGTGCGTTGCCTGCCCGCTCGTGGATGTCTGCCCGTCTGCGCGCATCGAAACAGATACGCGCAATTCCTCCACTGCCCTTGATTGATGCACCATTCCGCATCTGAGCTTTCAGCTTTTCCGAAAGTCGACCTGCAAATCTGCAACATTTTGTTTTATTAGCAAAAGTACTAAAAGCCACGGATGATCACTGATAAAACACGGATTAATAAAGAGCGATTTGAGATTTTTTTATCTCTGTTTTATCAGTGAAAATCCGTGGCCATTATAATTTAGTTGCTGCCAAAGGCCGCGCCATGTCAATCTGTGCGTGCGAGCGGATGACCTTTGGCCAAAATCGCCTCGATCGTCGCCATATCCGGCTGCCATTGATATCGATCCATATCAACATAATCTCCATCAAACTGCAATCCCTCCTGCTCCAGCAAATAGCGCTGCAAGCCGGGACTGTGTTCGCCGCAGTCGGTGCTGATGCGTCCCTGACTGTTGATGACGCGATGCCAGGGGATATCGAGGTGATCCGGCGTGCTGTGCAGCGCCCAGCCGACCGTGCGCGCCGCGCGCGGATGGCCCAGCAGCGCGGCAATCTGGCCATAGCTCGCCACTCTGCCCGCCGGAATGTGCGCGACAAGGAGCCAGACGCTGTTGAAAAATCCTGTAGAGTTCAAAGGTCGTCTCTGTTTTGCCCGCAATATAGTTAATGTGAGCGCAGGATACAATGAAAGGATCCAGTGACAAGTAAAAGGTCAGTTACAGGCGGCAAAAGGCTCAAGAACCTGATAAAAAAGCGCTTACACCTCTATAAGATCGCCCAGAATATTCAT
>RQOI01000557.1 GCA_003854995.1 Candidatus Zhuqueibacterota bacterium | reverse complement strand
CATAGACCCCCCTCATTTTCCCTCACTTTTGCCGGGCCAGAACGCCCTGAGCAAGCCATAGAGAGAAAAAATGAACAATGCATATGAAAAATGGGTGATGTCGAATTCCTCTGGCATACCGCGGTGCATCAGGGTGTACCAAAAGACCAATGCCAGGATGCTCCAGAGGATTCGCATGAGGTTGTCGATGGTCTTTTTTGCCACGCGCCGGCGAGTGAGAAATTTGACATACCAGGATCGAAAGATGTCGATCCAGAAAAACATAAAGAGCGTGATGAGTGTGACACTGAAGAGATGTTCACCCATATGGATTTTCCTCTCGCGCGCAACAGGGTGACTATCCTGCTGTTTTCACTCGTTGTACCATTTGATGAGACCGGTTTTCATCGGATTTGCGATCAATGGATGATTCGGCAGAACGCGTACGCTGTAGCCGTGCTGACCGGTGGCGTCAAGGTTGAATTTTGCCGAGTAGATGCGCAGGCCGTCTTTTTTCGCTTCCTCTGGAGACATGGGAATGATCTTTGTCTCTTTCAGATCGCCATATTCGTCGACAGTGCCGAGGTAGAGCTGCACCTGTACGTCATCCGCTTTCAGTTTGCCGAGCTTGACATCCGCGCGCACGGTGATTTCCTCACCGATTTTTATCGTGCTGTCATTCATGTTTTGAACGTTGACAATTTCTATGCTGTTCCAGTTTTTGCTGATCGTTTCGCGCCAGGCGACGAGTTGTTTTGCCGCTTTGCCGCCATCATTTCCCAGCTTGGCCCACTGTTCGGCTGCCGGCAGATAATAGTCGGCCAGATAGCTTCGCACCATGCGATTGGTGTTGAAGAACGGGCAGACGACCTTCATGTTCGTCTTCATCATTTTGAGCCATTCGCGCGGGATGCCGCTACGACCGCGGTTGTAAAAGGTTGGGATCACATCGTTTTCCAGGATATGGTAGAGCTCGGCGGACTCGAGGTCATCCTGTTCGGTCTCGGAGGCAAAATGTTCTTCGCCGCGACCGATCGCCCAGCCGGCATTTTTATTCATCTCATAGGCTTCGTCCCACCAGCCGTCGAGGATGCTGAGATTGAGGGCGCCGTTCGCGCTGGCCTTCATGCCGCTGGTGCCGCTGGCCTCGCGCGGTCGACGCGGATTGTTCAACCACACATCCACGCCCTGCACCATGTAGGCGGCGACTCTGAAATCATAGTTTTCCAGAAAGACGATCTTGTCGCGAAAATCATCTTCGGCGATGATGCTCATGATGTTTTTGATGATCTCTTTGCCGATCTTGTCCGCCGGAT
Source organism: Candidatus Zhuqueibacterota bacterium (assembly GCA_003854995.1). Lineage (GTDB taxonomy): Bacteria > Zhuqueibacterota > Zhuqueibacteria > Residuimicrobiales > Krinioviventaceae > Kriniovivens. Next base: position 2,432 of record RQOI01000557.1, on the reverse strand, counting down.
GTGCCTTGCCGGCGATGATCATCTGCACCGGCCGTTCCGGGTTATTGAGAATTTTTTTCAGTCTTTCTTTGTCGCGGAAGAACAGGTGCGCCCGTTTGTACGCCGCAAAGCGACGGGCAAAGCCGATGGTGAGCGCCTCCGGACTGAGCACCTCGCTGGCGCGCTCGATATCCGCACTATGTGCGCCGAGGTTCTCCAGACGTTGCGCCAATCGCTGGCGCGCAAAGCCGACCAGGCGCTCACGGCGCCGTTCATGCGTCCGCCACAGCTCTTCATCGGGAATCTGATTGATGTTCTCCCACATCTTTTCGTCGATCGAATTTCGATACCAGTTGGGATCCAGATAGCTGGTGAACAGTTCGGACATGTCGACCGAGAGCCATGTTCGGACGTGTATGCCGTTGGTGATGTGGCCGATCGGAACCTCGTGTTCCGGCACATCCGGCCACAGATAATTCCACATGCTGCGGGCCGTCTGGCCGTGCAATCGACTGACGCCGTTATAGCCGTTCGCCATGTTGATGGCAAAGATGGCCATGTTGAATTTGCCCCGCGTCTGCGGCAGGTGTGCACCGCCGAGATTCATAAAGTCCTGCGCCGATACATTGAGAGGTGAATAGTAGGGGCCCAGATAATAGTCGACCATGCCAGGATCAAACTCGTCTATGCCGGCCGGAACGGGCGTGTGCGTGGTGAAGACGTTGCCGCTGCGCGTCGCTTCGCGGGCGTCGTTGAAGGTGATGTTTTTATGCGCTTTCATGAATTCGCTGATCCGCTCGATCGACAGAAACGCCGAATGCCCTTCGTTCATGTGGCACACTTGCGGTGTGATGCCGAGTACTCGGAGCGCCCGCAGTCCGCCAATTCCCAGCATAATTTCCTGCTGAATGCGCATCGAATTGTCGCCGCCATAGAGCTGCGCCGTCAATCTGCGATCCGTCTCGTTGTTCGCCGGGATGTTGGTGTCGAGCAAGTAGAGGGGGACGCGCCCGACCTGCACGCGCCAGATTTGCGCGTAAACCGTTCTGCCGGATAATTCTATCTGGGTGAGGAGCGGCGCCTCGCCCTTTTTCTCCAGGATCATCGGCAGATTATAAAAATCGTTCACCGGATAGGTCTCCTGCTGCCAGCCGTCGGCCGCGAGATATTGCTGAAAAAAACCTTCCTGATAAGCGAGGCCGACAGCGACGAAGGGCAGACCCAGATCGCTGGCTGATTTCAGATGGTCTGCCGACAGAATGCCCAAGCCGCCGGAATAGATGGGCAGACCGACGGCCAGCCCATATTCCATGGAAAAGTAGGCGATGGTGAATTTCTGGACGTCGCTGTATTGATCCTGGAACCATGTTTTGCGTTTCATATAGCTGTCCACGCGTTCCTGAACGCGCTGCAGATCTGCGAGATATCCTTCATTCTGCGCCATTTTCTCCAGGCGTTCCTGATTGATGCTGCCCAGCATCTTCACCGGATTTCTGTTGACCTTTTCCCACAGGTCAGCGTCAATTCGTCGGAACAGGGTGCGCGAAGCATGATCCCAGCTCCAGTAGAGGTTGTAGGCCAGCTCGCGCAGGTAGGATATCGCGGGCGGGAGGTTGGGCGTCACGCGAATATTTTGAATTTTGAATATTTTCATCCGGTCAAAACTCCAATAATTTTCAGGTAAAAGTACTTTTGCTGCAGGACTGTTTCTGAACGACTAATTCGTTTCAATGTCGGGTTGTTTTTTTTGCGAACAGGTGTTTGTTCTCAAAAATGTAGATGATGCCGGTGATGAGAGTGAAAAGTGTCGCGATGAGCATGAACACCCAGATCAGTCGCCATTCTTCGATTTTTGAAAAAAAAGCAGATTCGATGCCATATTTTTCAACCAGGCTCTTCAGGATCATATAGGCAAACGCCAGGTAAATCACGACCGTCTGCACACCCGTCTTCCAGCGGGCAATTTCCATGGTATGGACGGGCTTGCCGATTTTGGTGCCGAATGAACGCAGCCAGGTGACGACAAAATCTCGCAGGACCATGACCGCAACCATCCAGATATCGATATAATCGACGAAAACCAGACAGACGAACGCGGAGGTGATCAACACCTTGTCGGCCAGTGGATCCAGAAACTTGCCCAGCGCACTCTCCCAGCCATATTTTCTCGCAAGATAACCGTCAAGTCTGTCAGTGGCGGTGCTGAGAATGAAGATGAGCAACGTGACGAACCGCCAAACCAGACCTTGCTGAAAGAAGGCGTAGATGAAAATGGGTGTGATGAGGATGCGAGAGATAGTGATGATATTTGGTAGTCGACGCATGCGTATCTACTGATAAAGTAAGGCAATAATTTTAAGTTGGGAAATATAGTGAGTTTTAACACCATTCTCAAGAAAATTATCCCGCAGCCCTACTGTTCCAGATATTTTTGAGCAATTCTGCAATGACCT
>RQOI01000556.1 GCA_003854995.1 Candidatus Zhuqueibacterota bacterium | reverse complement strand
GCACCAGCACTCACCAATCCTGAATCGTAAAAATAGATTTTTGGTTCCTTAACCAGAGAGCGAGCGATATTGCAATAAAGTCAAGACATTTTTGCAATGCTGTGCATAAAAGTCGAATTATTTATAACCGTCGCATATGAAAGCCGCCATCCACATTCAAGACCTCGCCGGTGGAAAAGGGAAAATAGTCCAGCGCAATGGCCAGCACCGCCCTGGCGACGTCCACCGGTCTCCCCCATCGCTTGATTGGCGTCAATCCCTCGTGAAAGATCAGCCTGTCATATTTGTCCGCCACGGCCGCTGTCATGTCCGTTTTGATGATGCCGGGCCGCAGCTCGAAAACCTGGATGCGGAATTCCGCCAGTCGGTCGGCGTAGAGCTGGGTCATCATGCTCATCGCCGCCTTGGACAGACAGTATTCGCCGCGCGCCGGCGATGATGTGTAGGCCGACATCGAGGAGATGTTGATGATCTTGCCGTCAAAGGAACCATCCGCCTGCTTCTGCGCCACCATCCAGTTGGCGACGAGCTGGGTGAGAAAATAGGGCCCTTTGAGATTGATGTTCATCACCCAATCGTAACTCTCTTCGGTCGCCTGCAGAATATCGAGACGGACCCTGGGCGCGACGCCGGCATTGTTCACCAGAAGATCCAGTCGGCCAAATTCCGCTTTCATCATTTCGACGATGCGAGTTCGATCGCTCGACCTGCTGATATCTGCGACGATGGCGAGCGCTCGCACTCCGTACTCTTTGCCCAGTTCACGAGCAGCCTCAGCGGCCGACTCCGCAGCGATATCGACAATCCCGATATCAAAGCCATTTTGCGCCAGACTTTCGGCAATGCTCCGGCCAATGCCGCGGCCGGAGCCGGTGACAAGAGCTACTTTCATGTTGCGCCCCAACTTTTCGTCCTAAAGCTCTTTGATGTGAATATTTCGAAACTGGACATATGCATGATGGCCGAGAAAACCAATGTGTCCCTTTTTCCGCCGCAAACCCGGATGATCTCGCCCGTCCGGCGTGCTCGGCCTCGCTGCGGCAGCCACATCCGCATCGACGATGGTGATGCCGTTGAGCACGACGCGGACCTGATGACCCTTGACAATGACCTGCTGGCTGTTCCACTCACCCACATTCCTCTGATATCCGCGTTTTGCCGCGACGACGCCATAGACCGAACCGTGATACTGATACGGCTGCAGGTGTGCGTATTGCAGCGCGCTGTCGTCAAGAATCTGCAGTTCCATGCCGACATAGGCGGCGTCGCCGCGCAGGGGCGCGCGAATGCCGAGG
>RQOI01000555.1 GCA_003854995.1 Candidatus Zhuqueibacterota bacterium | reverse complement strand
GAAAAGGTGAATGTCGTCGGACCCTTGTGCACGCCGCTGGATACATTCGGCATGAATGTCGAACTGCCGCATGCCGAGGAGGGCGATATCCTCGTTGTATTCAACTCCGGGGCTTATGGGTTTTCGGCGAGTCCGTTGCAGTTTTTGAGTCACGCGGAACCCGATGAGATAATTGTATAGATTTTGCAGCGAGATGATGCAATGAGACTGATCAGATTTCTACAATTAGCGCTTGTTTCTCAAATGTTGTTCCTGGCATACAACCTTCCGGGACAAACGGCGCCTCCCTTTTACTGGTATTACTATGCTATTGATAAGAATGATGTGAGTCCAACCAATACGAGCTTGGTCTATGATTCGCAGGGACTGCCGAGCATCGCATACCGAGGGGCAGGTAATTATTATCTGAAATATGCGAAATTTGACGGAGCTTTTTGGTCAACGGAGACGATCGTGTCAGGATGGCTGTTCGGCCGCATCCAGATGGCGCTGGGACCGGATGATCGTCCTTTCATACTGTACCATTCGAATTACAATGGGACGTCTTGCGCCCTCGCTTACAAAGAGGGCGACAACTGGGTGACGAGGACGATTTCGGACAGCTTGCGGCCCTCGGACGGCTATACGCTCTCCATTAAAGTGGATTCGCAAAATCGGCTGCATATCGTGTATCCCAAACATATCGTGGATGCATCCGGTAATCAAATACTTCCCAGCTCACTCAAGTATGTGCGCTACGACCATTACAGTGATACGACGCCATCCGTCGCAAACTATATTGATTTTCAATTCAATGGCAAATGGAATTCAATCACACTGGATGAGAATGAGCAACCTGTCGTCGCCTATTGGAATAACGGCGAATATGTCAAGGTCGCATTTTGGAAAAATAACAAGTGGTCGATTGAAGATGTGACGCCCGGTCCCTTTCTCGATTTGCAGGGCTGGTATACGACGATCATCAGGGGCGTGAACAAGTATTTCATCAGTTTCTACCACACCGACAGAGATGTGTTGCGAATGGCCAGCGGAACGAGCGGAAACTGGACCGTTGAGGATGTCGCCGATCTTGGCAGCTTGAACTTTTTTGAATCGCAAATGCCGATCGTCCTGGTCGACAACTCTCCTTATATTGCCTACCATGATGTCGACAATGGCGACTTGCGGCTTGCCTATAAGAATGGTGGCAACTGGCACTCCGATGTCGTCGATTCAATCGGATATGTCGGCGGTTGGGCTTCCATGGCCTTGACGCCAGAGGGAACCCCTGCCATCAGCTACTATGATGCGACGAATCGATTCCTCAGATTCGCTGTCGCCAGTCCGACACCGCCAAAAGATACGGATGCCGATCTGATTGCAGATTACATCGAAGAGATGAACGGCACCAATGCAAAAGATACGGATACGGATGATGATGGTTTGAGTGACGGGGAGGAAGACCAGAATCAGAATGGCATTGTGGACTCGGACGAGACAGATCCATTGCAGTTTGATACCGATGGCGACGGACTGTCCGATGGCCTGGAAGTCGGCAGAACACAAGGCTTCCCCGCTTCCGGTGCGATTCTTGGCACGGATATGACTAAATTTTCCCCTGATCTCGATCCCAGCACAACCACAAATAGGCTTGTTGCCGATACAGACAGCGATGGCCTCAACGATGGGGAGGAGGATGCGAATGCAAATGGCCGCAGCGACACGACAGAAACCGATCCTCTCAATCCGGATACCGATGATGACGGATTGCTGGATGGTGTCGAAAGGACGTCTGGCACCGGGCCGCTCGATGTCGATTCGGACGACGATGGGCTGGCGGATGGTGTTGAAGATAAAAACAAGGACGGCGTCGTCGATGCGGGTGAAACGAATCCGGCGTCCTGGGATTCGGATGGTGACGGCATATCGGACGGCGTTGAGCTCGGCGTCACTGCGCCAGTCGACGATCCGGATAGCGCCGGTAAATTAAGTGGTACGGATTTGACGATCTTTGTCGCCGATTTGGATCCGGGTACGAGCACCGCGCCCACTCTGCGCGATACGGATCAGGATGGGGCGATGGATGGCCAAGAGGATTTGAATCACAACGGGCGATTCGATGATGGTGAAAGCGATCCGCTCAAGCCCGATACGGATGGTGACGGCGTGCTCGATGGCATCGAATTGGCGACAAAGACAAGTCCGCTTGATCTCGATTCAGATGATGACGGTCTCGCCGATGGCGAAGAAGATAAAAATAAGAATGGCATCCTGGATCCGGGAGAGACCTCGGCCTTCCTCTTCGACACAGATGGCGACAAGTTGTCCGATGGCCTCGAGTTGGGCGTGACCCAGGGCGTCGTTGATCCGGATGGCGTCGGGTTTTTGCGAGGCAGTGACGATATGATCTTTGCGCCTGACAGCGAACCGGAGAGCCGCACCGATCCGCGTAAGCAGGACTCTGATGAAGATGGCCTCATTGACGGTGATGAAGACATCAATGCCAACGGCAGACAGGATGGCGGTGAGACCGATCCGCTCAACTGGGACAGCGACGGCGATAATGTTTCGGATGGTGATGAGAAAAGTCTTGGGACAGATCCTCTCGATCCGCAGAGCGTGTCATCGCTGGAACTGATGTACGAAAGCGTGTTTGCAGACGCGAGCTTGTCGGATTGGACTGTTGTCGACGACGGCGCCATCGAAGCCCCCTCTGATTGGCTCGTGGTTGATAATGTTTTGATGCAGCTCAGCAATATTTTCGGTTTTCTGACGCCTGAGAATCCTGATGATATCAGTATGGTCGGCACTTATATCTGGTCGGGTGATAAAAGGTGGCAGCACTACATCATCGAGTTCGAGATGCGCTCGGATGATGATGACGCGCTGGGCATCATGTTTCGCTACGCAGATGCAGGCACCTATTATCGTTTCTCGGTGAGCAATGAGCTGCAAAAAGCCTGGTGCATGCGATTTGCCGGCGGCGCCTGCACTGTCCTGGCAGAAGAAAATTACGATTTCAGTCTCGGAATCTGGCACAAAGTGCGGCTGTCGGCCATCGGCTCCCATTTTCAAGTCCTGATCGATGGCGAGCGCGTCTTGAGCACAATGGACGATGCCATCCGCAAGGGCGCCTTTGCCTTCTACACCTGGAAAAATTCTGCGGCTGGCTTCCGGAATCTGAAAATCAGAGGTTCGGAAATGACATCGGTCATCAGCACGCCGGACTATGTCAAGGATGCTCAATTCACGACCGTGCGTAACGCGCGTCAGCTGACAATAGAACTGCAATCCGATGCGGAGATCAGCACCATCAGATTGGCAGGGAGAACCACGCATGATCAGTTTGATGATTTAGGAGAGCAGCGCACATCTGCTGCGAAAAATAATAGCTATGTTTTTATTGATCCGCAACCGTGGCAGCATGCGCAGTATCGATTGACGCTGCTCAATGCGCAGGGCGATGCGCTTCAGGAAAAAGAGTTGACGCCAGAGGACATCGTTGACGATTTTACCCTGTATCCGGCTTTTCCGAATCCATTTCGTGATGATTTGCAGCTTGTTCTGCGGCTCAATCAAAGCGCCTGCATTCGATACAAAGTCTTTAATCTCCTCGGGCAGCTGATCTATAGCGAAGAGCACGACTCGATTGCGAATAGCTGGAAAGTATTCCGCTGGAACGGCCGGGACGCGCAGAATGCGCCGGCGCCCAACGGCGCGTATCTCGTTCGCCTGGAGATTTTCGATCAGAACAATGTAACGAGCCTCATCAAGACTCATCAACAAAAAGTCTTGTTGTTGAGATGAGTGCAGGGCTCCTGGCTTTTTAAGACTATTTTTTACGCATCTGCGAGGATTCAGTCATGTTGACGAAAAGTAAGGTCTTGTTTTTCTCTTTCATTTTCCAGTTGACACTGCATGCACAAAATGAAATTCTCATCAATCTGCCGGAGAATTCATGGTATGGTGCCCCGAATACAGAAATGGCGCGAGTTTTTCCGGACGAGGACCCCGGCGGCATTAGCGGCCCCAATGCCATCATTGGCGCGTGGGGCGGCGGAACGTACGATCCGATTCATCATCAGATGATCCTGTGGGGTGGCGGACACGACGATTATTACGGTAATGAGGTCTATGTCTTCAAGCTCAACAGTCTCACCTGGGAACGCATCAACAATCCGTCTCAACCATCATTCAACGCTGAGCAAAATGGCGATGGCACGCCGACTTCACGACATACCTACGGTGGCCTTGCCTATTTGACAGCGGCAAATCGATTTTTTGCTCGCGGCGGCTCTCGCGCCGGAGACGGCTGGCAAGTTGTCAAAACATGGACGTTTAGTTTAGAAGAGAAAAAATGGTACGACATGAGTGAGAGCCAATATTTGGCCAGCGGGGCGCTCGGCAATTCATGTGTCTATGATCCAGTGGATGACCTGGTCTACCTCGGCTGCAACGATCCCAACAGCGGCTTGTATTCCTACAGCTATGATGAGAATGTCTGGAAGCAGCTGAATTCAGACTATTTTTATCTCTATCCCATGGCCCTCGATACAAAGCGGCGCTTGCTGTTCGTCATCGGCGAGGGATTTCTGTTCACGTATGATCTGGCGAATAAAAATTTCAATCGAGTCATCTGGACGACGACGGGCAGCGCAGGAATATTGAATAGCGGCAGCGATCATTTTGGTTTGGCCTACGATAGCAAAGCGGATAAAATTGTCGCCTGGAATGGCGGTCCGGTTTATGTCCTCGATCCTGAGACAAAGATATGGACGACCAGAACGGCCTCCGGAGCACCATCGCCGACGATGACCGGCATATTCGGCCGCTGGCAATATATCCCGAAAGAGGATGTTTTTGTCGCCATCACCGATGCTGAAGTTAATGTACATTTTTTCAAGCTTTCTGAGGGAGGAGGGGGCGGCGAGGAGCCAACGATATATCGAGTCGGTGCGAACCAGACGTACAAACTACCCAGCCAGGTTTCCTCTCTCGTCCGCGATGGCGACACCGTGGAAATCGATGCCGGATTGTACGAAGGCGATGTCGCAAGCTGGTATGCAAATGATCTCACCATAAAAGGCATAGGAGGCAAAGCCCACCTTAAAGTCAACGGCCAGCATGCGGAAGGAAAGGGAATTTGGGTCATACATGGTGATAGTGTCGTCGTTGAAAATATAGAATTTTCCGGGGCTTCGGTGCCGGACGAAAACGGCGCCGGCATCAGAGCGGAAGGAAATGTCCTCACCATCAGGCAGTGCTATTTCCATGATAATGAAAACGGCATCCTCGGCCCCAACGAAGGCGAAATCGTGATTGAAAACTGCGAGTTCGCCTATAATGGCTATGGCGATGGCCAGACCCATAATATGTATATAGGGCCCATCGACAAGTTCACCGTCAAATCATCCTACATTCATCATGCCAAGATTGGGCACAACATTAAAAGCCGGGCGCGCGAAAATCACATCCTGTACAATCGCATCATGGACGAGGGCGATGGCACATCGAGTTATGCCATTGATCTGCCAAATGGCGGTAAAGCGTTCATTATCGGTAATCTGATTCAGCAGGGACCGCAGAACGACAATTATACGCTGGTCGCCTATGGCGCTGAAGATCTCATCTACTCGGAAAACGAATTTTATGCGGTGAATAACACATTGGTGAATGATTACGACGAGGGCGTCTTTTTTTTGAACGCGCCCTCAGTGTCGACATTTGCGCTCATCAATAATTTGTGCGTAGGACCTGGGACGATGGTGAG
>RQOI01000084.1 GCA_003854995.1 Candidatus Zhuqueibacterota bacterium | reverse complement strand
GTCGGCGGTCGATGGTCGAAAATCTACTTTTTTGCCGGACGCACCGGCTTGCGCCCTCGGCGCGTCTCGGATTGCTCGGACATTTTGATCAGATGATTCTGCGCCATTTCGTTGCGCAGGCGAATGTCGTCCAGAAGCGACTCCCACAGAAAAACAACCTGGGTTTCATTGTCGACGCTGCGCGTCTCGGTCTCGGTCAGCCGCTCCAACTGCTCGGCCTCGCGGCGGTCATGATTGTGCCACTGCTGCTCCCAGAGCAATTTTTCGCGCTGCCAGCGTTTCTCGGCCTGGGCCTCCCATTCTTCCATGCGCTTTTTCTGGCGCTCTTCGCCCAGGCGTTGAAGCTCGGACATCTCGTGCTGCTCGCGCTGCAAGCGCTCGCCCAACGCTTCGAGGTTGGTCATCGAACTCTTGATCCGCTGGGCCTGGTCAGAAAACTGGCGCATTTGCTCGGTGTACGCTTTCATGCGTTCCTCGCGGCTTTCTTCCAGTTCGGCCCACTCTTTGAACAACCGCTGGCGCTGCTGCTCGGCGAGCTGCATCTCTTCGATAAAGCGCCGTTGGCCTTGTTGAAGCTCGGTGCGGATGGTGATCAGTTCTTCGATGTTCTGGCGGTGGCGCTGCGCAATTTCTTCCAGCGCCGCCAGCCGGTTTTCGGCTGTATCGTCGCGCTTGAGCAGCGTCGCCGCCTGTTCTTGCAATTGGGCGATGTATTTGGACATCCGTCCTTGCTGCTCTTGTAAAAAGGGAATGGGACGGATGCTGATATCGATCTGCTTTTCCAAATCCATCACTTTTTGCCGCAGCGACAACTGGGTCTCATTCAGGCGTTGGTTTTCAGCGCCGTTCAGGTCGATTTGCTCCTGCAAGCGCGGAATGGAGGCCAACCCCTTGCGCAAATCGCCCAGCGTGCGGTTGAGGTTGTCTTGCTCGATCAGCTTGAGCCGCGACGCCTCGCGCCGGTCTTGATCGTAGGACTCTTGGTGCTGCTCCAGCAGCAGGCGAATTTCTTCCTTGTATTGATCCAACGACCGTTCGAGCAAGGTGATCCGGTTGAGCTGGGT